>CAURTW010000025.1:0-18475 GCA_963527705.1 uncultured Streptococcus sp. | reverse complement strand
GCGCAATAGATACCAACTTCTTGATAAAGTCGGGCTGGTTAACCTTGAGCTCTGCAAACTCATCTGAGATGATGAAGAGATGAGGGAGAGGTTCTGTCGCTTCTCCGTTTTTAAATTTCTTCTGGTATTGGTTGATATGGTTGACTTCGAACTCTCCAAAGAGTCGTTCACGACGATGGATCTCCGCATTGATCGAAGCCAAGGCCCGCATAGATTGGGCACCATCCAAGTTGGTAATCGTCCCCAAGAGATGGGGAAGGTTTTTAAAGAGATTGGCCATCCCACCACCCTTATAGTCAATCAGCAAGAAAGCCACATCATGAGGGTGGAAGTTAACAGCGAGGGATAAGATATAGGATTGGATGGTTTCTGACTTCCCTGAACCAGTCGTCCCTGCGATCAAACCATGTGGTCCATGGGCTTTTTCATGCAGATTGAGCTGAACCAGGTCATCCTGACCACGCAGACCAATCGGCACAGCCAAACTCTTGTAAGGTGCGTTCTTTTTCCAACGGCTCGATACCTGCAAATCCTCAAAGGTTTCCGCCCCATACATTTCCATAAAGGTCACAGAATCTGGGATCGAACTCTTCAGGTTTTGGAGGTGATTGAGCGGTGCCAAGGTACGGGCGATCCGCTCCTTATCATAATCTGCTGGGAAATGGTCCAAACGGAAGTCCGTCTCTTTCAAAACTCCTTCTTCCATGACCAGTTGGCCCGTATTGCGGTCCTTAATATTGATCACTGTTTGGATGTTCTCAGACAAGGAACTCATGACATCCTCTACAAAGATGAGAGAACAGCCTAATTCCGTTGGATCTTCGGTAAAGAACTCCATGATGATATGATCCAAAATCAGCTTCTCATCGGTCACTAAAACCACGTAATGAGGATGGAAGAGGGTGCTCTCCTTGTGGGATGCTTCTTCCTTTTGACTACGACGTAGTTTCAAGATCTGGTTCAAACTATTCAGAACTTGGTCCCGTGTTCGTTGATTGTAGACAAAACCGCGGACATTGAGTTCTTGCAGTTTGGCATGAGGAAGCCAACGCATCCAAGACCATTGCTCTTTTTCCTCTTCAGGTAAGATCGTAATAAACTGCACATCATGATAAGAATGGAAAGTCGCTAGCTGCATCACCAAAAGCTGCAGTTGCTCTAGGACGAGATTTCTAGGTCCAATATAACCCACCGGTCCATGGCTGAGGTTTGCCGGGATTGGCATATCTGGGATTTTTTTGTGACGACTATAGAGAGCGTAACCCTCTTCTTCTAGAGCATCCTTCTTACCGCTACGCTCCTGTTGACCGTATTTCAAGTCATAGCTAGTCGGCATTTTCCCGAGTCCCAAACGATAGTATAAAAAGTCAAAATGCAAGGGAGTCTTTTCATAAATCCGGTGATTGTAACTCTCAACCAAGTCCGTCAATTCTAAAATCGTTGGAAAATGATAGTGCATCCCTTCTTTTTGTTCTCGCTCCAGACGAGTCAATTCCTTGACCTTATCTTTCAGGTAAAGGCGATAGAGATCGACCCGTTCCTTCTTATCAGCCTTGTACTTTTTACGATTTTTGATAAAACCACGGATAGAAAAAATCATTGTGGTTATGGACATCCCTACTGTCGCAAGAATATAGATCCCTCGAGGTTGAATCAAGGTGATCAAGACAGTTACCCCGACCATCATTAAAGGAGGAACGATCAGCTTTAACAGTTCATCGCTCGGCTTAACCGGCTCCTGGCCTGGGGGATTGATCAAGATTTTATCTTCGCTACCACGATAGATGATCCGTGGAGAACGATGATAATCTGGATAATCTTCATAAAAACCATATCGAGATGGTTCTCTCAGAGTCAGTTGTGGCCCAACTTGGGCAGGACCCTGAACCCATACTTCATCAGGATAGAACTTGATCGTCACCGCCCCTAGACTCAACTCATCTCCAAAACCAATCAATTGCTGGTCCATTTGTTCCAGATGATTGTTTCGATAAAATGCGCCTTTTAGTCGAGTTAGCTTCCATTGATTTTGGGATTTTTGGAGTAAGAGTTCAACATCTCCATCTAGTGTGATCAATGCACCTTTTTGAGAGCCAATCTGAAACTCTGATAAATCCAAAAGGTCATAAACCCTTGGCTCCCCTTCTCGGAGATAAAAGACGACCTCACCCAAACGCAGACCATCTTTCAAGAGTCCCACTTCATCGTCGTACTGATAAAAGACCTCGTCACCATCGACCTTGAGCTGAATCGGTCTTTCCTGTTGAGAAAGGTAGACTTGGGCCTTTTCAGTCGCCCCGACCAAGACCGTCTTATCTGCACTCAGTTCTACTTCATAACGCAGACCTTGGCTGTAGAAAATGATTTGTTTTTTCATAGTTTCTCTCCTTGGTCTACTTTAATTGCTAGAGGAGCTGCTAGGGCTAGTTTTCTTCTCAGATGAAGGTTTGCTTTCAGAAGGCTTTTCTTGTGAACTAGGACTAGAACTAGTAGATGCATTAGAGCTAGAATCACTTGTTAATAGCTGACTTCGGCTATCCCAGTATTTCTTATATTCACTCTCCAAAGTATTCAGTTTACTTTCACGATCTTTCCCTGACAACTTACCATCTTCCCGAACCTGCTTGATTTCCTGAGTCAAAGCATAGAGAATCAAGTCACTGTCGTTAATCCGTTTGGCAATATCAAGTGCCTCTTCAAAGCGATTGCGCCCAACTTGAATCCAATAAGTCAAATAAAGCTCATCAGACTTGAGGGTTACATTATTCAGGATGACCTTCTTTTGTTCAGAAGAAAATTCCAATCCCTGAATATAAGAGAAGGCTAACTCATACTTCTGCGTATTAGGCAAGCTAGCAGGAGCAATTCCCTCTAATTCTGTAATAACTGCGCTATAATCTACTTTAATAAAAGCTGTATCCGCCTGCAACATCTTTTCTTTGAAAGGATTTTGCATGAAAATCAAATAGATAAGCGGAACGATCAACAAAACAACACTCGCTGTCAACCAAATCGTTGCCAATTTAAACACTCGGTGTCGTCTGCTTGGAACCAATACCAAATCCGCCTGTTCTTTCGCAGATTTCTCTACATAATACCGTTCCAAAATAGTAACTGCTGTTGCAATATCTTCTGCCTGACACAGGTCATTTAAAAAGTCTGGTAAGGTCTCTAATTCCAAGGAACCATTGTAAAGGTCCATAAAGTCAAAATCACTAAATAGTGTTACGGTAAAACACTTAGCCTGACGTAGAAAATCTTCTGAGGATAGTGATTGAGGAACCATCAGACCAGGAATGCCACGATAAGCAATCTTAGCCTGAGCATCTTTGGTAATAAAGAGATTTACTGGATGCAAAAGGAAGGTCACTGGCAACTCCAAGGCTCCTTCTAGACGAAAAATGTTTAGGGCCAAACGAATTCTCTCCGAAATGGTACGACTCTTTATTTCTTCATAAGTCAGTCCATGAGCTTCGACTTGATAGGAGAAGGTTACACTGTCCTCATCAGAGACCATCGATTGCTCCAAAAAGAACGGATGATGCAAATCCAACAGTAACAGTTCCCGTAAATCTTGACTCGCTACATCTGAACGCTTGAGGCTCAATTTCCAAGTTGTTTCATTTTTTTCATATACAAACGGCTGTTCGCCAAATATAAATTTTTCCTCAGTCACCTAAATCTCCTCTATCTCTACTAAATCTCCTGTCGTCATTGGATAATCAGATAGTTGTTTTCCTTCATCAATCAATAATCCTTTGTTGACAATTCTAAGTTGATATTTTTTTCTCTGTTTACCTGGAGTAAAAATCGTATCCACTTCTCGGATTAACCGTCGCACTTCAATCCGACTAGGAATGCGAATATCCACATCTTTTTCTCTCAAGCGTAGAGTAATATTGATATGTTGCTCCACTGTTTATATACCTCCTGTATATGATTTTGTTCTTACTAAATTGTTAAGACGGACCTGCTAAAACATTATTCTATCCCTTCGGCCATAAGGCGATAACTCATCACAGCTGTAGCTACGAAAAGCAATAAAAACAATGATACATAGGCTAACTCCGGAAGAAAATCACTCAAACCATCTTTTTCTAACTGACCAATATTTGTTTGAAATTTAGATGTTATTTTTGAATTTGGCTGAAACAACTGCTCTACAGGAGATTTTTTCACTGGATCCTCTATAGCAGAAAACAGTTGGCCCCCTTCTGTGATCAACTGTTCCTCTTGATACTGTTGCACTTCTTGCAATTTCTTTTGAATCGCTTCGTTAAAAAGCTCCTTGGTTTGTTCAGATTGTAGACCAAAGTTAAGTCCCTCTTTTTTCTCAAGTCGAGAATCATCAATCTGTAAACGATTATCCTTCAAATCATCTGCAGCAGCCATTGAGACTGCTACACATGCTACTAAGGTAAGAAGTAAAAGAATTATTTTTTTCATTTCCTATTCTTTCTCAGTTTGAAATACTTGAGGCCAAAATCTTCTTTCTTTGATAAAAATATTCATAACAAGTAATCCAGCTACGACAATCATCATTGCAATAAATGCTAAAATATTTGCTGGTTGTCCATCAAAATATCCTGAAAGGAAAGCTTCTAATATTGATAAAGCATTAAGATTTTTGATGAAGGCTGGGAAACCTGTTAGACTGGCAGTCGTCCCAATTGCATTTGATAGATAGACAAAGCTAATCATCATAAAGAAGGCGAGACCCATTCCAATTACTCGGAAATGTTTAAGTAATAAATACTGCCCTTGAATCAGTACCAAAGCAGCTAAAACAATTAGCAATACCCATGACGGTTGATATTCACGACCAACGTGAAGTTGAGCACTCGATACAATACCAACGACTAGACCAACTATTATAGCTAAAATAGATAGTAGGCCAACTGTCATAATATCTGTATCATGCAACTTGTCTAGCTTAAATTTATCTTTGACCTTACGAACAATATTTTGCGTTGCAAATAAATAGCCTGTAAAGAGACTAACAATTTCAAGTAAGAGAATCCATGTAAATGGACGATAAACGTTGACAGTCGCTTTTACCGAGGTAGAATTTTGCGCAACAGGGTTTGATAAGAAGTTAAGCAATACTTCGTTTGGTACCCCATTGTCATAGGCGTTATTCAGAACTTTCACGAAGGACTCTACAAAGTTACCATTCTTAGACAATTCTTCGTTAAACTGCGTCATCAAGGAGTCAGCATCTTGAGACAACTTTTCAGTATTTGTTTGAGCATTTGACAATTCACGATTGAAATTACCTAAAGTCTCATTTACAGACTCTGCAGCTTTGACATTGCTTTGAGAGGACTCCTTCACACCCTTAGTTTCTGATAAGAGAGCCGCATAATCAGTATTTAGGGTAGCCAATTGATTATTAGTCTCTCCAAAAGCATCATTGCCTTTCCCTTGCTTCTCAACCAAATCCTTTAGCTTTCCTTCCAACTGCTCGTACAACTCTAACTGTTTCTTGATTTTTTTATTCAATTCTTGGTTGGTAGTCAAAACATCCTGCACATTTTTTTCTAAAACAGGCTTCAGAGTAGTCAATTCTGACAAGGCTTTATCTACTTTCTCTTTAGCACCATCTTTATCTTTATCACTAGCAGGTGCAGTTAAGCTGTCTTCATACTTCTTCAGATTTGAACTAATAGCTTCAAACCAAATATCTGATAATGCTGTAGACACATCACTATTTTTTAACCCTCTGACGGTATCGTATGCTTTTTTTAGCGATTCTACCTTTTGGTAGGCAGAAGCTATTTTCTGAACCTTTTGTCCGTAAGTCACTGCTGCTTGCTGAACGGCTAAGACATCTATGGGAGCACTGACTGCTTGAACATCATTCAAGGAAATATCAACAGTCTCTGGCTCCGCTTTTGGAGTTGGGCTTGGACCCCCAGTTGAATCTGTAGTCGGAATTGGAATTGGAGTTGGAGCTGGAGCTGCCTCTGCAAGACTATAGGCTACTTTGAAAGTCCCACCAGTCTTCAAATCAATTTCTTGGCCAAACTCAACTGGTGTGCCATCATAAGTGACCGAATGAACCGTCACTCCTGTTCCAGCCTTCCATGATACCTTAGCCTTTGTTCCTGTTCGTCCAACAGCACTCGTACTCGTGATTGCCAGATGTTCCAGATTCTTCAAGTCCGTCAAAGAAATCTCGTCGCTTGGCTCTTTAATCGTTTTTAAATCTGTATAGTTTACAGAAGGAATTGTGATTGGTGTCATACCAAAACCACTAAATTCTTTTCCACTAAAGTTTTCTTTTGGTAATTCTGAGATTGCAGAAGCCAGCTGCTCTTTTAGAGATTCCTCAACCTTCTCTAAATCCTTGTTTGCAGCTTTATCCAAAAATCGATCAAGAGTGATTTTGCTCTTCTCACTTGTTCCATAGTAAGTGGCTAATTTCTCATCAATAAAGTTATGAATATCATTTTTATGATTTTCAAACTTGGTTCTTTCATCTGTTAGATTTTTCTGTAAGCTACCAATCTCTGTGCTGATGCTTTCTGCTACTTTTTTATAGTAAGCCTCAACTTCTGGTGACGTTCCATCAGTGGATGCTGGTGTTCCATCTATATTCGCAGTCAGACTACCTTGAGCTTTAATTAATTCCTTATAGGTTTCAATTTGTCCCTTAACGTCTTCCCGACTCTGAGAAATGAGCCCAGTGATAACATCCGCATGATTTTTCTTCTCATCTACTCTATTCTTAAGTAGAGTTCCAAACTTCTCGCCATAGGCAATCTGCGAAACATCAAAACGACCAAAAATCTGTGAGTAGCCCTCCAAACCTGTCTTTAAAGCAGTGTTGGCGTCAACAGAGGAACTAGACATACTATAGAGAGTTGGGAAAAGATTTTTAGAGTTGATAGCTGTATTATATAAATTCGTACGATAGTTTCCGATATTGGTTGCTTGTATCTGTGAGCTAGCTTGAACATTCTTTTGTGCTGTATAAAGGTTGTTCAAAATACTAGCCATATACATGTCAACTAACTGACCATTCAAATCAGAAACAATATCTTTCGCTAGTTTATTTGCATCATTTTCTACTTGCAAATTTCCTTGCGCATTCACCTTATAATTGATGGTTGTCTTATCAACATTGATGCTGTTAATATCGAGTATTTTTTCAGAAAAGTCACTAGGAATTGTTAAAACGAGTTGGTATTTCCCACTTTCTAATCCGGTATCTGCTGCTCCACGAGGAACAACGGACCAGTTTTGTGAATTATCACGCTCGATATTTTTTACATAACTAGCCCCCAAATTATACTCTTTTGTATCCACATAGACAGGCTTATCTTCATTTACAATAGCCACATTTAATTTGGTCTGCTGATTTACTTTCGCGTTATTCTCATTGTTAATTGTCGTATTCTTTTGAACAGAAAGATTCAAAAGAACCATCATCAAGAGCAACAATAGGGCTAGCAAACTACTCCCTACATATTTATATATTCTATTCTTCTTCATTTGCCTTTTAATCATCTCCATTAAAAAAATAGGAAGGCTCTCGCCCTCCTAAAGCCACTTATAACAAATTAATGAATTTGTGATGCAAGTTCTTGGTCGTTTTGCTCAACAATTTCAGCAACTTTATACAATTGCGCATTGATTGCATCAAGTAAAGCTGCAAACTCTTCAATTTTTGGAGATAATTCTGTAAACTGTTGATCAAAGCTCTGAAAAGCAGCACCTTTCCAGTTCTCTCTAATAATCTCTTGTTCGTTACTCAATGTGCGAAGTACTTCTCTTACTTCTTCAGCACCATTAGTATATTTTTGAGCAGAAGTACGTAGTTCCTCTGTTGTTAATTGAATTAAAGCCATATTAAACTCCTTTAAGTTATTTTATAAGTTTATTATATCAATAAATGTCACAAATTACAAGTGCTTACACCATTTTTTACTAATAAATTATCAAAAAAATTCTCTTGTATTAGATTAAGGGGCTATTCGTTAAAAATCCTTTTCCTCTAACTTTCGATAAAAGTTTTTATTCTCTTGGTGTCGAGCTTCCAGTACATTCTCTATACGATTCTTATAAAGTTGATGATAGCTATCTAAATTGTTCTCTATCTCAAAGATATATGGTTGAATTTCAGCAAAACTACTATCTCTACATGCATAGGAAAGCGACTCTAGGAGATGATCCGTCTCCCTGCTAAACTTGTGGAAATCATCATCCAAATCCATCTCCAAGCGTTCTAAGTCTCGTAATTTACGATTATGCTCATCCTCTAGTTTCTGAAGTTCCTTTTTATCCATGACCAGTTTTCTCCTAGCTTTTGATCGGACTCTGTAAAGTAGGGGTTTGCATGGTCTGGGTCAAGTAAGTTTCAGCAGCATCAGCGGCCTTGCCCTCAAATCCTCCCTTAATATTGTTTACATAGGTCTTAGAAGCATACTCTTGCATATCTGCGGCTGCTTCCTGCAACTTTTTAGTTAACTCAGTTCCTTTAGCAAGGATTGACAACTCTTTTGCAGTTACCAAGGCCCTGACTGCTTGGCGTTCTTGTTCCCTCATTCTTTCTTTGAAGGCTCTGTCGAGTTGCTCTCTTGTAATTAAAGTATCCTCATCCGTTAGGACTACCATTTTTTCCCCTCCATGTTTGCTTTACATCCGCCAATAGATTATTAAAATCTTCAGCACTATCTCTATCTATGGTCTCAAAGGAGCCACTAGCTTTGACCAAGCTCTCCCCCAGTTGCTGGATTTGTGTCAGGAAGGATGTTGCTGCTGTCTTCGTGTCACTAGCAACGCCTTCATCCCAAAAGCTTGTTGTATCAAAACCAGAAAGCAGATTCGTAACTTCTGAGCTTGACAAATATCCAACCATGTCAAACGCTGTTGACCTTGTCTCCTTTACTATATTTTGAATGTCTTCCTTAGCGTCTGAAAGTAAGGTTTTCACAGATTTAACTTTGTCTTCCATGTCAAAATTTGCTAACTGGGCTGCTGTCTGAAGTAGCTGAGCTCGAACCAAGATTCTTTGATTTCCTGAAAGATTGCCGCTTCTCAGTTGTTCCTGATAACGAGGAATAGCTTCACGATCCCACTTTATAGATTCCTGACGAGCTTCTTCGACGATCTTACTATATTCAGTTGTAAAATTCTCGTAAACGCCATAACCAATAGCTGCCTTTATTTTAAACTCACCTCTCATAATGGAATTTAAAACATTGGTTGCTACATTTTCATCAACTCCTAATGCCCTGAGAGAATCCAAAGATGTCGCAATCAATCGAGCTAGCTTTTCACCTGCCCTGAGCAATTCTGGGTGAAAGTCCTCTGAAGCAGTCAATAAATTTCCCTTCCCATCCGATTGGAAAACACCAAAGTCATGGGAACTTTCCGGATCAGAAATCTGGGTATAGTGCAAGGGAACAAGGACATTGACTTTACCGACTGGTTTTTTGAGGGGTTCATCGGAATCCCCAGGTAATTTAGTGATTGTGTGCTCTCGATTAAGCGTACCCACGATATCAAAAGGATTGACATAATACTCTATCTTTTCGCTAATCTTTTGGATTTTCTCATCGCTGAGACCCATTTTCTTTAAACTCTTTGTCGTGTCTGGACCGTCAAAGAGGACTACTTTGCCGATTTTCTTCAGTTCTTCATCAGTGAGGCCAGCTATCCCTTGCGCAGAGACAATGGTTCCTAGGGAGTGACCTGTGATGTCCATCGTAGCAAGTGGAGCTTTTTCGCGCATCTCAGCGATTTTAGCTTTCATTCCTGCCGTCGCTAACTTGGCTTGCGGGGTATGGATGTGATTGAGGGCAAACTTCGCATCGTTGTCTATCCAGTCGTTCCAATTTTCATAACTAATGGCATCACTTCCGCGGATAGCCATATAGGTTTTCGTAGTATCTTTCCCTAAGGTCGGCGTATCCGTTAAGTAGTAGGCATTAAAACCAGCTCTCTCATCAGTTAAGAGTCCTTTTTGATAGAGTTTGGTTCTGTGGGGTTCCTGCCTCATACCATTCGTGTCAGGAACAGGAACTGTTGTGATTTTATAAATATCATGTAAACCAGGATCCGGCTGCAAGTAGACTTTACCATCATGAGGAAGTTTTTTTCCTCCGGGGGTGATTTCCCATTCTCTTTTATCTTTATTATAAAATTTATTATCTCTAGAGAAATCAAACAATCTAATATCCGTAGAATTATTATATGGTGAAAAATTACTAGGACGGCTTGTATAGGCAGATTGTGCTAAATCTGCATAAAAATTATCAAAGTTTTTTAAATTACTGTTAGTCATAATAATACCAAACTCCGTCCCTATAAATCCTTATCGGTTGCATTTCATAAATCCCAAATTCTCTTGGTGTACTATTTCTATCATTATTTAAGGAAAAACCAACCGTAAATTCTGTTTTATCATTATTATTTACCTTTCCTCTAAGTGTTAACATATAGCCTCCACCTTGAGGAGTTCCATTTCCTACCTGACCAACCTCCATACTATCCCAATCAAACTGAACACTTTCAACTTTAGGACTTAACGACTTGACAAAATCAGCAATATCCTCTTCATGCTCCTTCAAATAAGCCAACTGCTTAGATCGCGGACTCAGAGTTATTCCTCCAAATAAATTTGTTTCTTGTGCCATCCATGCTCCTCCTCCAAGTACTACAAGAGCTAAAACAAGCCAAAGTAAAGTACGTTTTTTCATGACCGTCCTCCTTAAACGTGGATTCTAAATCTATTATATCATGAATGTAAAAAAAAATACTTTTAATAAGTATAGTTGTTTATTCTAGATTAACCAGGTAATTTAGTAATGGTGTGCTCTCGATTAAGCATACCCATGATATCAAAAGGATTGACATAATACTCGATCTTTTCGCTAATCTTTTGGATTTTCTCATCGCTGAGGCCCATTTTCTTTAAGCTCTTTGTCGTGTCTGGACCATCAAAGAGAACCACTTTGCCGATTTTCTCCAGTTCCTCATCGGTCAGGCCAGCTACTCCTTGCGCAGAAACTATGGTCCCTAGGGAGTGACCCGTGATATCCATCGTAGCATTTGGAGCCTTTTCGCGCATCTCTGCGATTTTAGCTTTCATTCCTGCCGTCGCTAACTTGGCTTGCGGGATATGGATGTGGTTGAGGGCAAACTTCGCATCGTTGTCTATCCAGTCGTTCAAATTTTCATAACTGACGGCATCACTTCCGCGGATAGCCATATAGGTTTTCGTAGTATCTTTCCCTAAGTTTGGCGTGTCCGTTAAGTAGTAGGCATTGAAACCAGCTTTCTCATCCGTTAAAAGCCCTTTTTGATAGAGCTTGATAGGAGGCTCTTCTTGGTGAACCCCTCCGCCAGGATCACCAACTTGGAGTTTTATCGTATCTTCCACAGTATGTAACTCAGGATCTGGCTGCAAGTAGACTTTACCATTATGGGGAAGTTTTTTACCTCCTTTAGTGATTTCACCATCGTCATCTATATCTTGTGAATAATCTATTAAAGTCCAGTTTAAAGCATTATTATAGCGTGATAAAGTATTTGGCCTCCCTCTATAAGCCGACTGTGCTAAATCCGCATAAAAGTTGCTATAGTCTTTTAAATTACTATCCGTCATACTTGTCCCAACCTCCATTTTTTAACACTCTAGGGGGATTGTACATGCCAATCCGTTCTATTGAAGGTACATCATTTTTAGTTTTTAATCGAAAATCTATTGTAAAGTCAGAATCCTTTATATAATTAAAAGAACCCTTCACTGATAGATTATAACCTCCACCTTGTGGAGTTCCATTCCCTATCTGTTCAACAGTTAAACTATTCCAATCCATCTGAACAGATTCAATCTTTGAATTTTTAGACTTTACAAATTTTACAATCTCTTCTTCATGCTCCTTCAAATAAGCCAACTGCTTAGCCCGTGGGCTTAGAGTTATTCCTCCGAATAGATTTGTCTCTTGTGCCATCCATGCTCCTCCTCCAAATACTACAAGGGCTAAAATTAGCCAAAGCAAGGTACGTTTTTTCATCTCTTTCCTCCTATATATTGGAATCTAAGTATATTATATCATGAATGTAAAAAAAAATACTTTTAGCAAGTATTCGAAGTCAGTGGGGAATGAGTGATATTAAATTTGAGTAAAAATTATCAAAGGTTTTTAAATTACTATTAGTCATAATAATACCATCCCCCATCCCTATAAATTCTTATAGGCTGCATTTCATAAATTCCAAATTCCTTTGGTATACTGTTTG
The DNA here is from genome assembly GCA_963527705.1 of uncultured Streptococcus sp. Classification (GTDB taxonomy): domain Bacteria; phylum Bacillota; class Bacilli; order Lactobacillales; family Streptococcaceae; genus Streptococcus. The sequence continues at coordinate 6,223 of CAURTW010000025.1, read as the reverse complement.
CATCATTGTCTAAAGAAAATCCAACCATGAATTTCGTCTTATCATTATTATTTACCTTTCCTCTAAGTGTCAACATATAGCCACCACCTTGTGGAGTTCCATTTCCTACTTGACCAACCTTCATACTATCCCAATCGAACTGAACACTTTCAACTTTAGGACTTAAAGACTTGACAAAATCAGCCATATCTTCTTCATGTTCTTTCAAATAAGCCAACTGCTTAGCTCGTGGACTCAGAGTTATTCCTCCAAATAGATTTGTTTCCTGTGCCATCCATGCTCCTCCTCCAATAATTACAAGTGCTAAAACTAGCCAAAGTAAAGTACGTTTTTTCATGATTATCCTCCTATATAGCGGAATCTAAGTATATTATATCATGAATGTAAAAAAAAATACTTATAGCAAGTATTGTAAGTCAATAGGGAATGAGTGATGTTAAATTTGAGTAAAAATTATCAAAGTTTTTTAAATTGCTGTTAGTCAAAAATCCTTCCCCCCACTCTTAAATAATTGGCTAATGCCATTGAATTAGGAATAATTTTGTCATTCTCAATATCAAAAGTAACATTCCAAGAGGAGGACTCAATATGATTAAAACTTCCATATACATTTACAATTTCCCCTCCCCCTTGAGGGGTTCCATTCCCAACCTTTTCCCACCTAGTTTCATCCCAATCAACCTGAACAGATTCAATCTTTGAATTTTTAGATTTTACAAACTCCTTAATCTCCTCTTCATGCTCCTTCAGATAAGCCAACTGCTTAGCCCGTGGGCTCAGAGTTATTCCTCCAAATAGATTTGTTTCTTGTGCCATCCATGCGCCTCCTCCAAATACTACAAGAGCTAAAACTAACCAAAGCAAAATACGTTTTTTCATCTCTTTCCTCCTATATAGCGGAATCTAAGTATATTATATCATGAATGTAAAAAAAAATACTTATATTAAGTATAGTTGTTCATTATAGATTACCCAGGTAATTTTGTAATGGTGTGTTCTCGATTAAGCATACCCACGATATCAAAAGGATTGACATAGTACTCGATCTTTTCGCTAATCTTTTTGATTTTCTCATCGCTGAGGCCCATTTCCTTTAAGCTCTTTGTCGTGTCTGGACCGTCAAAGAGAACCACTTTGCCGATTTTCTCCAGTTCCTCATCGGTCAGGCCAGCTACTCCTTGCGCAGAAACTATGGTCCCTAGGGAGTGACCCGTGATATCCATCGTAGCATTTGGAGCCTTTTCGCGCATCTCTGCGATTTTAGCTTTCATTCCTGCCGTCGCTAACTTGGCTTGCGGGATATGGATGTGGTTGAGGGCAAACTTCGCATCGTTGTCTATCCAGTCGTTCAAATTTTCATAACTGACGGCATCACTTCCGCGGATAGCCATATAGGTTTTCGTAGTATCTTTCCCTAAGTTTGGCGTGTCCGTTAAGTAGTAGGCATTGAAACCAGCTTTCTCATCCGTTAAAAGCCCTTTTTGATAGAGCTTGATAGGAGGCTCTTCTTGGTGAACCCCTCCGCCAGGATCACCAACTTGGAGTTTTATCGTATCTTCCACAGTATGTAAATCAGGATCCGGCTGCAAGTAGACTTTACCGTCATGAGGAAGTTTTTTACCGCCGGGAGTGATTTCCCATTCTTTTTTATCTTTATTGTAAAATTTATTATCTTGCGAGAAATCAAAATAGAGTGATTGACCTGAGTTTAACAATTCCTTATCAGAATCACGTTGAGAATCAAAAGGAAAATTTGATGGTCTACCTGTATAGGCTGACTGAGCTAAATTAGCATGAAAATTACTAAAATCCTTTAAATTACTATTCGTCAAAACCTCTTCCTCCTACACGCAATGGAGCCCCACTTCCGATTCCTTCAATAAAATCTTCTTCATTGGCCTTTCCATCTTTTATATAAACTAAAACACTCCAACTTGAATCTTTAATTTGGTTAAAGCCACCGAAAACTCGAATAACTTTACCTCCACCCTGTGGTGTACCATTTCCTATCTCTTCCCAGCGTGTTTCTTCCCAAGCAATCTGAACCGATTCGACTTTAGGATTTAAAGATTTTACAAACTCCTTAATCTCCTCTTCATGCTCCTTCAAATAAGCCAATTGCTTGGCTCGCGGACTAAGAAATACTCCTCCGAATAGATTTGTTTCTTGTGCCATCCATGCTCCTCCTCCAAAAATTACAAGTGCTAAAACTAACCAAAGTAAAGTACGTTTTTTCATGAATGTTCTCCTAAATAAGCTGACTGTGCTAAATTCGCATAAAAATTATCAAAGGTTTTTAAATTACTGTTACTCATAAAGATCCCTTAAATTTCCTTTCAAAATTCTTATTGGTTGCATTTGAATAATAACAAGTTTCTCAGGGATTTCATTTAAATTACGTTTTAGTGGAAAACCTAATGTAAATTTAGTATCCTTATTATTATTGATTCTACCGTTCACTGTCATCATATAACCTCCGCCTTGAGGAGTTCCATTTCCTACCTGACCAACTTCCATACTATCCCAATCAAACTGAACACTTTCAACTTTAGAATTCCAAGATTTAACAAAATTCGCCATATCTTCTTCATGCTCCTTCAAATAAGCCAACTGCTTGGCTCGCGGACTAAGAAAGACTCCTCCAAATAAATTTGTTTTCTGTGCCATCCATGCGCCTCCTCCAAAAATTACAAGGGCTAAAACTAACCAAAGCAAAGTACGTTTTTTCATGAATATTCTCCTATAACATGTGAATATAGCCATATTATATCATGAATGTAAAAAATTTTTTATCATGAACCGCCCCTCAAAGTTTAACCAAAAATCTAACGCTCTCAATATCTGTACTTTATCAGTATTTTGTTTGAAAAAAATTTTCTATAAAATTCCTTTTACACTATCTTTCCAATAATTCCTATAATAGGAATCAAAGAAAAAACTACAAGATCTGATTCTAAGGTGCTATGCCATCTTTTTCATTCATTTAGACTAACTGCGATTGAATTACATCTTATTGCTTCTTTTTTCATCTAGTTTAACACTCTAGAATTAGCTTCAATGCATGTTCCTAACATATAAAAAAGCCCTGTCCCAAGACAAGGCTTTGAACTTCTTCACTTTGCCGATTGCAGGGATTGAACCTGTGACCTAGGCTTTACGAGTGCCTTGCTCTACCAACTGAGCTAAATCGGCGATTACACTTACAGTATATCACTCTGAGAATAGGTGTCAAGAAATTTTCATCTCTATTAAAAAAAAGCCTGTCCTGAGACAAGGCTTTGATATTCTATTATTTACGAACCCGCACTTTCGTAGGCATCTAATCCCCTATCCCAAAGTTTAAGGGAAATGACAAAGAAAACCAGAGAAATCAACATCAAACCTCCGATGTTAAAGATTACATCCTTGTCCTGCAAGAAATAGCTGGCAGGATAGTAGGCCGTAAAGGCAAAAGGTACAATAAAACTGATTAACCAACGAAGAAATGAATTATAAATTGAAATCGGATACTTGGCAAAGTCATTAAACATATAGAAAATGTAAATCATTGCTCCTGACTGTTTGGTCCAAAAGGCGATGCTGGCTGTCGCGATTTTCAAGGAAGTATAAATCAAGGTCGCAAAAGGAATGCAGAATAGAAAAATTAGGAATTTTGGAAGAGTCCAAGCAATGCTAGATACCGTTGTAGCTAGTAGGATCCCACCAACCAAAAGTTCACCCAAAGCGTCAATCTGAAAGGTCTCAACTAGGATGTGAAAGAGAGGATTTATAGGACGAGTCAGATACTTGTCAAACTCCCCTTTTCGCACCAAGCGTTGCCCCAGTGCCCAGAGATTGTCAAAAAAGAGATGGTCCAGCCCCTTGGGAATCAAGGAAAATCCATAGATAAAAGCAATTTCTTGAAAAGTCCAACCTTCTAAGGATGGGATGTGTTGAAAGATGACATTGAGAAACAAGAGGTTCAAGCCTTGGGTCAGAAAAACTCCTAAAACCCCCACCACAAAATCCACCTTGTATTCCATGATTTGCTTGATGTATTGTCTGATAAAAATCAGATGCATGCGTTGATATTTTTTCATACTAACCTCCCTGAATAGTAATGAATGACTGGACTCGTTTCCAAATCAACTGAGACAAGCCCACCATCACTAAGAGCCAGAAAAACTGCAAAGCGAGCGCCTGAAGAATCTGATTGGCATCGTATTTCCCAACGATAATCATGACCGGAGTGTAAATCAAGGATGAAAAAGGCAGGAAGGACAGAATATCTGAAACAACCTTGGGAAAGAAAGCCAAGGGAATCAAACTTCCAGACATAAAGGCCACTATTGAAGTCTTAAGTAGGTTGGAACCCCAAAGATTTTTAAACACGAAGGCAGAAAATCCAAAGCAGATATTAAAGAAAAAGTTAATCAGATAGGCCAGCGTTAAACTAAAAAGATAAAGGACAGTTAATCCCAGCACTTCTACAATCCCTTGCCCAGATAAGATTTTCATCAAAACAATGACACTTAAAAATGGTAGTCCAACGCTGATAAAAATCAACCACTTGGAACCAAGCTCAGTGAAAAGATAGGAGGCTGCAAAATGCACTGGTCTCAACAAGCGCATGATAATAGAGCCATCCTTGACCTCCTCCCCAATCATAAAGGACGAATCTGATCTAGTCAGAAGATTGGTCACAAAACTCATAATGATGTAGAGGGTGATATCTGCCATACTAAAACCCTGAATCAAGGACTCTTGCGAAGAATCAAAGACAGCCTTCCAGAGATAAAAAGCCACAAAAGCACCCATGACATCGCCGATCCGATAGAGAATAAAGTTGACTCGATAGGTAATCAATTCCTGAACACCTGCATTGATAAAGGGTTTATAACGTCTCCACAATTTGACCATCTTAGAGCTCCTTTCGGTAGAAGCGACGGATAATATCCTCAATATCCGTATCCACCATCTTCAAATCGCGGATTTCAAAATCAGACAGGGTTTGCTTGATAATATCAGCCGACTGGTAGCGGGAACTGTCGAATTCAATATTGAGGCTGTTTCCTTGTCTATCAATGGTCATATCCGAAGAGCCTTCATAGTGAGAGACAAGATGACTTTGCCCTGGTAGCAGTTCAAAGGAAAGAGTCTTCATCTTGCCAAAGGTTTCCTTGAGCTGGCTAACCGTTCCATCAAAAATCTCTTGCCCCTTATCAATCATAAAAATTCGATCACAGAGTTGCTCAATGTCGCTCAGGTCGTGAGTGGTCAAGAGAATGGTTGTTTCTTCCTCTTGATTGATCTGAGTAATTGCCCGACGAATATTGTCCTTGACCGAAACATCCAAACCAATGGTCGGCTCATCTAAAAAGAGAACCTTGGGATTGTGAAGCAAGGAAGCCGCAATGTCCGCCCTCATCCGTTGCCCCAGTGAAAGAGTTCGCACAGGATCCTTGATAAATTCCTTCAAATCCAAGACTTCATTCAAAAAATCCATGCGTTTATGAAAGAGCGAGTCTGGCACATCGTATATCTCTTTCAAGACCGTATAGGTCTCTTGCAGTGCCAAATCCCACCATAGCTGGGTGCGTTGTCCAAAGACAACCCCGATATCCTTGACATAGTCTTGACGATTGTCCTGTGGAATCTTGCCGTTAATCCGACAAAAACCAGATGTCGGTTTTAAAATTCCTGTCAGCATTTTGATGGTTGTCGACTTCCCAGCACCATTGGCCCCGATAAAGCCTAAAATCTGGCCCTTTGGTACCTCGAAGGTCAAATCCTTGACCGCTTCAAAAGTCTGCTTTTCAGGATGAATAAAGGAGCGCAAAGCCCCCTTTAATCCAGGTTCCTTTACTGTCTTCACAAAATTTTTCTGAAGATGTTCCACTTCTATCATTGCCATATCTATCTCCCTATGTAAGGAATAGCAACATTGTGTTTTTGACTACAAGTATTCTAAATCCTTACTTTCTATACCTTCTACATTTTATTACTACAAAAGGCTTTATACCAACCTATTATAATCCAATAAAAACTAGAATGCAAGCGTTTGCCTAAAATTTATGAAATTGAAAATTTTTCTCTTAAAATAATACTTTTAATCAAAAATTCTGGTCTAATCGTTTCCTTAAAACACAAAAAAACCCACCCAATGGGCAGGTTTCATCTGTATTATTCAGCTAGATTAAGCTTTACCTTCTGAACCGAATACGTCGATACGTTCTTCAACTGA
>CAURTW010000024.1:0-18759 GCA_963527705.1 uncultured Streptococcus sp. | reverse complement strand
GAGAGCATCTGCCTTACAAGCAGAGGGTCAGCGGTTCGATCCCGTTAACTCCCATTTAAGCGGGTGTAGTTTAGTGGTAAAACTACAGCCTTCCAAGCTGTTGTCGCGAGTTCGATTCTCGTCACCCGCTTTGAACGAAAGTTCATACCAAGTTTTCGAACTTGGGCGCGTAGCTCAGGTGGTTAGAGCGCACGCCTGATAAGCGTGAGGTCGGTGGTTCGAGTCCACTCGTGCCCATTTATAAATATGGTCCGTTGGTCAAGGGGTTAAGACACCGCCTTTTCACGGCGGTAACACGGGTTCGAATCCCGTACGGACTATTTTGGAGGATTACCCAAGTCCGGCTGAAGGGAACGGTCTTGAAAACCGTCAGGCGTGTAAAAGCGTGCGTGGGTTCGAATCCCACATCCTCCTTTTTATATTAACGCGGGATGGAGCAGCTCGGTAGCTCGTCGGGCTCATAACCCGAAGGTCGTAGGTTCAAATCCTGCTCCCGCAATTTGGCTCGGTAGCTCAGTTGGTAGAGCAATGGATTGAAGCTCCATGTGTCGGCGGTTCGATTCCGTCTCGCGCCATTTATATATTTTGGAAGGGTAGCGAAGAGGCTAAACGCGGCGGACTGTAAATCCGCTCCTTCGGGTTCGGGGGTTCGAATCCCTCCCCTTCCATTACTTTAGTTACGGGCATAGTTTAAAGGTAGAACTAAGGTCTCCAAAACCTTCAGTGTGGGTTCAATTCCTACTGCCCGTGTTAATATGATTATGGCGGGTGTGGTGAAGTGGTTAACACACCAGATTGTGGCTCTGGCATGCGTGGGTTCGATCCCCATCACTCGCCTATTTTATATTATTGGGGTATAGCCAAGCGGTAAGGCAAGGGACTTTGACTCCCTCATGCGTTGGTTCGAATCCAGCTACCCCAGTTACTATTTGCCGGCGTGGCGGAATTGGCAGACGCGCTGGACTCAAAATCCAGTGTCCGCAAGGACGTGCCGGTTCGACCCCGGCCGCCGGTATAGTATAGAATTAAGGAACGTTGTAAATCCTCGTTCCTTTTTTGTATTATTTTATGGTATAATAATAGTTATTCAAAATTTATTTAGATTATGAAAGTGTAGGGGAGTATGTCTCGTTCTATCGATTTATTAAGACATCGGTATTTGAAAAATATTAAAGAAAATCCTGAATTGTTTGTCGGGATCGAGCTGGAATATCCTGTTGTAAACTTGGAAGGGGATGCTACAGATGTTGAAGTTATCAAATACTTATTCCGATATTTAGTTTATGCTTTGGATTTTACTGTCGAAAAGGTTGATGATTTTGGGACTCCTATTCAGTTAGTGGAGCCAGCAAGTCAGGATGTTATTTTATTTGAAGTTTCCTATACTACGATTGAGTTTGCATTTGGTAAGGCTGAAACGATACAAGAGGTTGAAGAACGTTTTAGTATTTATATGGCAGCAATCCAGACAAAGTTAGCTGAATCAAATCATGCTATTGTTGGCTGTGGTATTCATCCCAACTGGGATAAAAATGAGAATTGTCCAGTGGCTTTCCCTCGGTATCGCATGTTGATGGACTATTTGAATTTGAGTAGGAATGTGAATGAATCAGACTTACATCATTTTCCTGAATATGGTGCTTTTATCTGTGGGAGTCAGGTACAGTTGGATGTTTCAAAGTCTAACTACTTACGGGTGATTAATGCTTTTACCCAAATTGAAGCTGTTAAGGCTTATTTATTTCCAAACTCTGAGTTTTCGGGAGCAGATTGGGATACGAAAATTTCAAGGGACATTTTCTGGGAAGACTCGATGCATGGTATCTATCCAGAGAACGTCGGTGTCAATGCTAGGCTATTTAAAGATGAGGATGATTTTTTTGATTATCTAGATCATTCTTCAATTTTTACTGCGGAACGTGATGGACAAACCTATTATTTTTATCCGATTCAGGCTAGGGACTATTTGGCTACACCTGAAATCCAAGCATATGCGCTTAATGGGGATGAGATTATTATTTATCCTCAAGAGAAGGATTTTGAAACCCATCGTAGTTATCAGTACCAAGACTTAACGACTCGCGGAACAGTTGAGTTTCGTAGTGTGTGTACTCAACCTCTAGATAGAACCTTCGCTTCAGCAGCTTTTCACTTAGGATTGTTGGTTAATTTAGATAAGTTAGAAGCTTACTTAGAAACAGTACCTTTCTTTAAAGAATTTGGTCGTGATTACAAGTTTTTAAGACGGCAATTTTCTAAAAAAAATCTTATAGCTGAGGAAAAACCTGCGATTATTGAATTTTCCAAAGACTTACTCCTTCTAGCTGAGGAAGGACTGGAGATGAGAAATAAGCAAGAAATGACCTACTTACAGGCTTTGAAAGAAGAATTGGGCCTATAATTTCTCTTACAAAAGGAGAATTTTCTGAAAAATCATGATATAATGGATGAGACTATAGATAAAGGACAGAGAGTAATGACATTAGTTTATCAATCAACGCGTGATGCCAACAATACAGTAACTGCCAGCCAAGCTATTTTGCAAGGTTTGGCGTCGGACGGGGGTTTGTTTACACCGGTCACTTATCCAAAGGTAGATTTGGACTTTGACAAATTGAAAGATGCTTCTTATCAGGAAGTTGCTAAGTTAGTTTTGTCGGCATTTTTAGATGACTTTACAGCTGAGGAGTTGGACTACTGTATCAACAATGCCTACGATAGCAAATTTGATATTCCAGCTATAGCGCCTTTGGTGAAATTAGACGGCCAATACAATTTGGAACTTTTCCATGGTTCAACAATTGCTTTTAAGGATATGGCCTTGTCTATTTTGCCATACTTTATGACAACAGCTGCTAAGAAACATGGTTTGGAGAACAAGATTGTCATCTTGACAGCGACATCTGGTGATACTGGGAAAGCTGCTATGGCAGGATTTGCGGATGTACCTGGTACTGAGATTATCGTCTTTTATCCAAAGGATGGTGTCAGCAAGGTACAAGAGTTGCAAATGACCACTCAGACTGGCGACAATACTCATGTTATCGCTATTGATGGTAACTTTGACGATGCGCAAACAAATGTGAAGCACATGTTTAACGACGTAGTTCTTCGTGAAAGATTAGCGGCTAACAAGTTGCAATTTTCATCTGCAAACTCTATGAATATTGGTCGTTTGGTGCCACAGATTGTTTATTATGTTTATGCCTATGCTCAGTTAGTTAAGACTGGTGAGATTGTGGCTGGTGAACAGATCAACTTTACCGTACCAACAGGAAACTTTGGAAATATCTTGGCTGCCTTTTATGCTAAGCAAATTGGTCTTCCAGTTGGCAAATTAATCTGTGCTTCAAATGACAACAATGTTTTGACAGACTTCTTTAAGACACGTGTTTACGACAAGAAACGTGAGTTTAAGGTAACGACTAGTCCATCTATGGATATCTTAGTATCTTCAAACTTGGAGCGTTTGATTTTCCATCTTTTGGGGAATGATGCGGTTAAGACAGCTGAACTCATGAATGCCTTGAGTACACAAGGACAATATGAATTGACAGACTTTGATGCAGCGATTCTGGATCTCTTTGCAGCTGAATATGCGACTGAGGAAGAAACTGCGGCAGAAATTAAACATGTTTATCAAACAGATGGCTATATCGAGGATCCACATACGGCGGTTGCCTCAGCTGTTTATAGAAAATACCAAGCGGCTACTGGCGATGCGACTAAGACAGTGATTGCTTCAACAGCTAGTCCATACAAGTTCCCAGTGGTTGCAGTAGAAGCTGTAACAGGAAAAGCAGGCTTGACTGACTTTGAAGCCTTGGCTCAATTACATGACATTTCAGGAGTGGCAGTGCCGTCAGCAGTTGACGGGCTTGAGACAGCTCCTGTTCGTCACAAAACAACAGTGGCAGCTGCTGATATGCAAGCAGCGGTTGAGGCTTATCTAGGACTTTAAGACAGAGGAAGTAAACTCGGTTGGGAAACCAACTGAGTTTCTTTTCATCAGGAGGAAGGATTGTTTAAGAAAAATAAAGACATTCTTAATATTGCATTGCCAGCTATGGGTGAAAACTTTTTGCAGATGCTCATGGGAATGGTGGACAGTTATTTGGTTGCGCATTTAGGGTTGATAGCTATTTCAGGTGTTTCAGTAGCTGGTAATATTATCACGATTTATCAAGCGATTTTCATTGCTCTAGGGGCAGCTATTTCTAGTGTTATTTCAAAAAGTTTGGGGCAGAAGGATCAGTCAAAGCTAGCCTATCATGTGACTGAAGCCTTGAAAATTACTTTACTATTAAGTTTCCTTTTAGGAGTTTTATCTATCTTTGCTGGGCAAGAGATGATAGGACTTTTGGGAACTGAGCAGGCTGTGGCTGAGAGTGGTGGACTGTATCTATCCTTGGTAGGCGGATCGATTGTTCTTTTGGGCTTGATGACGAGTTTGGGAGCCTTGATTCGTGCAACGCATAATCCACGTCTGCCTCTTTATGTTAGTCTCTTGTCAAATGCCTTGAATATTCTCTTTTCCAGTCTAGCTATTTTTGTTCTTGATATGGGGATAGCTGGTGTTGCTTGGGGGACTATTCTGTCCCGTTTGGTTGGTCTTGTGATTTTGTGGTCACAATTAAAACTGCCTTATACGAAACCGACTTTTGGTTTAGATAAGGAACTGTTGACCTTGGCTTTACCAGCAGCTGGAGAGCGACTTATGATGCGGGCTGGAGATGTAGTGATCATTGCCTTGGTCGTTTCTTTTGGGACGGAGGCAGTGGCTGGAAATGCAATCGGAGAAGTCTTGACCCAGTTTAACTATATGCCTGCTTTTGGCGTAGCTACGGCAACGGTCATGCTGGTGGCCCGAGCAGTTGGAGAGGATAATTGGGAAAGAGTAGCTAGTTTGAACAAGCAAACTTTTTGGCTTTCTCTGCTTCTCATGTTGCCCTTGACGCTTAGTGTCTATGCCTTGGGCATACCACTGACTCATCTCTATACGAATGATTCTCTAGCGGTGGAGGCTAGTGTGCTAGTGACACTTTTTTCACTACTTGGTACTCCTATGACGATAGGAACAGTCATCTATACAGCAGTCTGGCAGGGTTTGGGCAATGCTCGGCTTCCCTTTTATGCGACAAGTATAGGAATGTGGTGTATCCGCATTGGAACAGGATATCTGATGGGGATTGTGCTTGGTTGGGGCTTGCCTGGTATTTGGGCCGGAACCCTTTTGGATAATGGTTTTCGCTGGTTATTTCTACGTTACCGTTACCAGCGCTATATGAGCTTGAAAGGATAGGAAATGCAAAAAACAGCTTTTATTTGGGATTTAGATGGGACTTTATTGGACTCTTATGAAGCGATTTTGTCAGGGATTGAGGAAACTTTTGCTCAGTTTTCTATTCCTTATGATAAGGAGCAGGTGAGAGAGTTTATCCTCAAGTTTTCTGTGCAGGATTTATTTGTGCAGGTGGCAGAAGAGAGAAAACTGGATGTGGGAGTGCTCAATCAAGTGCGTGCCCAGAGTTTGGCTGAAAAGAATGCTCAGGTAGCCTTGATGCCAGGTGCGCGTGAGGTGTTGGCTTGGGCAGACCAAGTAGGGATTCGGAACTTTGTTTACACTCATAAGGGAGACAATGCTTTTGCCATTCTAAGAGACTTGGGGTTGGAATCCTATTTTACAGAGATTTTAACCAGTCAGAGTGGCTTTGCGCGGAAGCCAAGTCCAGAAGCGGCTACCTATCTGTTAGACAAGTATCAGCTGAATCCTGATAACACCTATTATATAGGGGATCGGACTCTGGATGTGGAATTTGCTCAGAATAGTGGGATTCAAAGCATTAATTTTTTGGAGTCATCTTATGAAGGCAATCATAGGATTCAAGAACTAGCAGATATTCCTTACATTTTTGGGGATTAGGAACGATAATATTGTGTCAGTTTTATGACAGAGACCTAACAAACTATTTCAAGTAACCGAGTTTGTTACAATGAATAGACAGTTCTGTTAAATAGGCCCGGGAGGGCTTTTTTTCTGCATTTTTTGTGTTATGATAGACAGGTACTCATTTGAAAGGAATTTGAAAGAATGAAGAAAAGAATATTATTAGCGTCAACAGTAGCCTTGTCATTTGCCCCAGTATTGGCAACTCAAGCAGAAGAAGTTCTTTGGACTGCACGTAGTGTTGAGCAAATCCAAAACGATTTGACTAAAACGGACAATAAAACAAGTTATACAGTTCAGTATGGTGATACTTTAAGCACCATTGCAGAAGCCTTGGGTGTCGATGTCACAGTTCTTGCGAATTTGAATAAAATCACTAATATGGACTTGATTTTCCCAGAAACTGTTTTGACAACAACTGTCAATGAAGCAGAAAAAGTAACAGAAGTTGAAATCCAAACTCCTCAAACAGATTCTAGTGAAGAAGTGACAACTGCGACAGCAGATTTGACAACCAATCAAGTAACCGTTGATGATCAAACTGTTCAGGTTGCAGACCTTTCTCAACCAATTGCAGAAGCTCCAAAAGCGGTAGAAACTCCAAGCACAAAAGAAGTAGCATCAAATTCAGAAGTCGCAGAGACAGTGACTGCTGCAGAAGAAGTGGCATCATCTACAAATACTTCAACGTCAGAGGAGCAAACAGCCGAAACAAGTAGTGCAGTTGCAGAAGCAGTTTCTCAGGCAACGATTCCAACTGAGAAGCAGGAAACACAAGCAATCACTCAAGCTGAATCAGCAGTAGAAGCAACTACAACGCCAGTAGAAGAAAAAGCAACAGAAACAACTGCAACAAGTTCAGAAGAAGCAAAAGAAGCCTCATCAAATGAAGCTACAGCAGCAGTTTCTACTTATCAACCAGAAGAGAAGAAAACAGTTTCAACAACTTACGCAGCTCCAGCTGCGCCCGATTATGCTGGACTTGCAGTAGCAAAATCTGAAAATGCAGGCCTTCAACCACAAACAGCTGCCTTTAAAGAAGAAATCGCCAACTTGTTTGGCATCACATCCTTTAGTGGTTACCGTCCAGGAGACAGTGGAGATCACGGAAAAGGTTTGGCTATCGACTTTATGGTACCAGAAAGTTCAGAACTAGGGGATAAGATTGCGGAATACGCTATTCAAAACATGGCTAGCCGAGGAATTAGTTACATCATCTGGAAACAACGTTTCTATGCCCCGTTCGATAGCAAATATGGACCAGCTAATACTTGGAACCCAATGCCAGATCGAGGTAGTGTGACAGAAAACCACTATGACCATGTTCACGTTTCAATGAATGGATAAACCAGACTTGGTAATATCATTTTTACGAATGAGATCTAGCTTTCATGATAGGAAGCGAGTCTCGTTCGTTTTTTCTTTGTCATACTCTTCGAAAATCTCTTCAAACCACGTCAGTTTTATCTGCAACCTCAAAGCTGTGCTTTGAGCAACCTGCGGCTAGCTTCCTAGTTTGCTCTTTGATTTTCATTGAGTATCAATATGAATGGAAAATGGAAGTTACCATTTTGTAATGATTGAAGCATAATTCTTGCAATCTATTTTACTTTGCATCATACTTGATTAGTCAACTATTGATAAATCAATAAAAGGAAAGAAGAAATGATAGAGATTCAAGATTTACTTTATCAACTCCGCTTGTCTGAGCAAGCAAGTACGCAATTGTTTGAAAAAAGGCTTGGGATTAGTTTGACACGGTATCAGATTTTACTATTTTTGCTGAAGCATTCCCCTTGTAATCAAATAGCAGTTCAGGAGCGTTTGAAGATTGATCAGGCTGCTTTGACCCGACATTTCAAAATTCTGGAAAAGGAAGGTTTGGTGGAGCGTCATCGCAATCCTGAAAATCAGCGGGAAGTGTTGGTAGAGGCTACGAAGTATGCGAAGAATCGGTTAGTGGTGAATCCACCTCTGCAGCATATCAAGGTTAAGCAAGAGATGGAAAGTATCTTAACAGAATCTGAAAAAACAGAACTCAGCCGTTTATTAAATAAATTGGTTTTGGGTATTGAAAATATAGAAATTTAAGGAGAAATAGATGTCAATTATTACAATCATTTTAGCAACGATTGTTGCTTTTGAGCATTTTTACATTTTTTATTTGGAAAGTATTGCAACACAATCAAATGCGATTAGTCGTGTCTTTAACATGGACAAGGAAGAACTGGCTCGTCCGTCGGTAAGTTCACTGTTTAAAAATCAAGGGATTTATAATGGTCTGCTAGGAGTCTTTCTCCTGTATGGGATTTATTTCTCACAGAATTTAGAAATTGTGACTATTTTTGTCTTATTTGTGATTGGTGCTGCGGCTTATAGCTCTCTCACAGCGGATAAGAAAATTATTTTAAAGCAAGGTGGACCAGCTATTTTGGCCTTGATCAGTATTTTACTCTTTAAATAAACTTTAATGCCGGTCTGATCCTCTCTAGTCCTTTTCACTCCAGAATAAGGGAAATATGTTATACTTGTTTTTAAGAAAAAAGTTTCATTGAATTTGTTTTGAGGAGTAAGAAATGAAAGTATTAGTGACAGGTTTTGAGCCCTTTGGAGGGGAAAAGGTCAATCCAGCTTTGGAGGCCATTAAAGGTTTACCAGCTGAAATCCATGGTACTGAGGTCCGTTGGTTAGAAGTGCCAACAGTCTTTCACAAATCGGCTCAAGTATTGGAAGAAGAGATGAACCGCTATCAACCTGACTTTGTCCTTTGTATCGGCCAAGCAGGTGGAAGAACCAGCTTGACACCTGAGCGAGTAGCCATTAATCAAGACGATGCACGCATTCCTGATAACGAAGGTAATCAGCCGATTGACCTTCCCATTCGAGCGGATGGTGCTTCGGCCTACTTTAGTAGTCTGCCGATTAAAGCGATGGTCCAAGCTATAAAAAAAGAGGGCTTGCCGGCCTCTGTTTCAAATACGGCAGGGACTTTTGTCTGCAATCATTTGATGTATCAGGCTCTCTATTTGGTAGAAAAGAAATTTCCACATGTTAAGGCAGGTTTTATGCACATTCCTTATATGATGGAACAGGTGGTGAATCGACCGACTACTCCAGCTATGAGTTTAGTGGACATTATGCGAGGGGTAGAAGCAGCAATCGGAGCCATGATAGAATATGGAGATGAGGACCTCAAGTTGGTAGGCGGAGAAACTCATTGATAGAAAAAAGCTTGAGGGGTTACCTTCAAGCTTTTGGACGTTTTCGAGCTAATACTGCTCGATAAAAAATCATTTTATTGATTTGAATGTAGGGTAGGAGTGAGAAACTAGCAATCCCAAAAGTAATCCAATTGAGGAAGTACCAAGGAAGGAGTTGTAGGTCTAGAATAAAGCGCTGAAATTTGTAGCCTTTCATCAGGAAACGGCTGGTTTTAAGGATTTGTCCTGGTTTGGCTTGTCCTAAGTCTAGGGTGTCACAGAGGAGAAATTCTACCTGTGAATAGGCATAGTATTGTGGGATATAGAGACTATTTCCGACAATCATCAAGAGAATACTTGCTAGAAAGTAAAGACCAAAGGTCATGAGGAAGCGCTCGGTTTCAATTGACGAGAGATCCAGATTGGGAAATTCAGGATGAAGGACAACGAATTTCTTTGCTAAAAAGCTACTGTAAAAGAGGAAGTAAATCCCGAGTAAACTAGGAATACTCCATAAGAAGAGATAGAAGCGTTTGAGAAGGAGAGTCAAAAAGGTTTGTGAAAAGTACTCTTCGTTAAAGAGAGTGAGACTATTTTTGACGGATAGTTCTGTATCTGGATTCTTGATGAGTTTCAGCGTTGTATAGACGGAACTGGTTAGAAGTATTGTTCCGATAAAGGAGACTAATAATGGAAAAAGGTAGGCTTGGAATACATGACCAAGCACGCTTAAAAAGGGTTGCTCTAAAACACTCTCGTTGATGCGCTCTAAGGGATTGAGGAAGCCAGACAAGATGACCAGCATGCTAGGTAAGAGATAGACGAGAAAGAGGCGGGGATTTTCAGCCTGAAATTGTCTGGCCTGCAGACGAATGGTTTTTAAATCAATTTTTGTGTATTTCATTCTCTCATTATACCATAGTTCGTGACAGTTCCTAGTTTTTTTGATAAAATCATACAGTATGCCTTTGCGCACAAAGTATGAACTGGGACTGTCTTTCCCAGCTTCGGAGGTAGAAAATGTCAGATTCACCAATCAAATACCGTTTGATTAAGAAAGAAAAACACACGGGAGCTCGTCTGGGAGAAATCATCACTCCTCATGGCGCATTTCCAACGCCTATGTTTATGCCAGTTGGGACTCAAGCTACTGTCAAGACCCAGTCACCAGAAGAGTTGAAGGAGATGGGATCAGGAATTATCCTGTCCAATACCTATCATCTCTGGCTTCGCCCTGGGGACGAACTCATCGCACGCGCAGGTGGTCTCCACAAATTTATGAACTGGGATCAACCAATTTTGACAGATAGTGGTGGCTTCCAGGTTTATTCCCTAGCAGATAGCCGCAATATCACCGAAGAAGGAGTAACCTTTAAAAACCATCTCAATGGCTCCAAGATGTTCCTATCACCAGAGAAAGCCATCTCTATTCAGAACAATCTAGGCTCCGACATCATGATGTCTTTTGATGAATGTCCTCAGTTTTACCAACCTTATGACTACGTTAAGAAATCAATCGAGCGTACTAGTCGTTGGGCTGAGCGTGGTTTGAAGGCTCACCGTCGCCCACATGACCAAGGTTTGTTTGGAATTGTACAGGGGGCAGGATTTGAAGACCTTCGCCGTCAGTCAGCTCATGACCTTGTTAGCATGGATTTCCCTGGCTACTCTATCGGTGGTTTGGCAGTAGGAGAAACGCACGAAGAGATGAATGCAGTCTTGGACTTCACAACCCAACTTCTTCCTGAAAACAAACCTCGCTATTTGATGGGTGTGGGAGCGCCAGATAGCTTGATTGATGGGGTTATTCGTGGTGTGGATATGTTTGACTGTGTCTTGCCAACTCGTATCGCTCGTAATGGGACTTGTATGACCAGCCAAGGTCGTTTGGTTGTCAAAAATGCCCAATTCGCTGAAGACTTTACGCCACTGGATCCTGAGTGTGATTGCTACACATGTAAGAACTACACACGCGCCTACCTTCGTCACTTGCTCAAGGCTGATGAAACCTTCGGTATCCGTTTGACTAGTTATCACAATCTCTACTTCTTGCTCAACCTGATGAAGCAGGTCCGCCAAGCCATCATGGATGACAATCTCTTGGAATTTCGTGAGTATTTTGTAGAAAAATATGGCTACAACAAGTCAGGGCGCAATTTCTAAAGTGTAAAAATAGAATGCCAAAATCCTAAGTTTTCTCTTAGGATTTTTCCTATTTTTTTGATAGAATAGGGAGTATAATGGAATGGAAATTAGGTGGTGTTTTACTTCCTAATTTAATGGAGAATAGACTCGTATGCGTATTAAATGGTTTTCCTTGATTAGGATTACAGGTTTACTTTTGGTACTCTTGTATCATTTCTTTCAGACGATCTTTCCTGGAGGATTTTTCGGGGTAGATGTCTTTTTTACATTTTCAGGTTTCCTGATTACAGCTCTACTCATCGAAGAATTTTCTAAAAAGCATGAGATTGATTTGATAGGATTTTTTAGGAGACGCTTTTATCGGATTGTGCCACCTGTGGTTTTGATGGTCTTGGTGACCATGCCCTTTACCTTTCTAGTTCGGCAAGATTATGTGGCTGGAATTGGGGGTCAGATTGCGGGTGTCTTAGGCTTCATGACCAACTTCTATGAAATCCTAACAGGTGGGAGTTATGAATCTCAGTTCATTCCTCATTTGTTTGTTCATAATTGGAGTTTGGCAGTTGAGGTTCACTACTATATTCTTTGGGGATTGGCAGTTTGGTTCTTATCCAAACAGGCTAAATCAAATGGTCAGTTGAAGGGGATGGTTTTTCTCTTATCAGCTGCTGCCTTCTTGATCAGCTTCTTCTCCATGTTTATTGGTAGTTTTCTAGTAACCTCTTATTCCTCTGTTTACTTCTCTAGTTTAACTCATGTCTATCCATTCTTTTTGGGAAGTGTGTTAGCAACTATCGTAGGCGTTCGTCAGACGACTTCCCTAGTTAAGCAATTGGATAAAATCTGGGATTTACGCAAGACCCTTTTAGTTTTTGGGGGAGGTTTTGTCTTCTTACTCATTTTGACCTTCTTTGTCAAATTTACCTATCTCTTTGCCTATCTTATGGGCTTCTTGCTTGCCAGCCTTTCAGCCATTGCTATGATTCTGGCGGCGCGTGTCTTACATGAAAAGACTCCTAACGTGCAGGAGCCAAAGATTATCAGCTTTTTAGCGGATACTAGCTATGCGGTTTATCTTTTCCATTGGCCTTTCTATATTATTTTTTCACAGTTGACATCAAATCTTCTTGCTGTGTTATTAACTTTGATTTTTTCTTATGGATTCGCCAGCCTATCATTTTATGTGTTGGAGCCGTGGATTGCAGGAAAGGACACACCTATTATACAAACCCTTCGTCCCCTGCCTCATATTCATACAATCCTTGCAGCAAGTACTGGAATTTTAGCCTTCATTGTCTTCTTAGTAACTCTGTTGGCACCACAAGTGGGAGCTTTTGAGACAGACTTAACTGTCAATGGCTTGAAGCAAGCTGCAACAAATATTAACCAGACCAAGGTAATGACAGAACGAGCAGAAGCTGATAGTTTAGGAATTGCTGATGGCACTATGTTAATTGGTGATTCGGTAGCACTAAGAGCTAATACAGCCTTGCAGACAGCCCTTCCTGGAGCACAGATTAATGCACAGGTCAGCAGAACAACTAAGACTGCCAATGAAATCATGCTCAACAATAGCCAGAATAAATTTCTACCAAAGATGGTGGTGATTGCAACTGGGGTAAATAATCCTGAAAATTACAAGGAAGACTGGGATAGTATCGTGAAAAATCTTCCTAAGGGGCACCATATGGTTTTGGTGACTCCTTATGAAGGAGATAAGACAAAAGAGACCTATGCAATCGTTGAGAAGGCGGCTGCCTATATGAGAGAATTGGCAGAGAAGACTCCTTATATCACGATAGCCGATTGGAATCAAGCTGCTAAGGAACATCCAGAAATTTGGACTGGAACAGACCAAGTCCATTTTGGAAGTGACAATAGTAAAATTGAAGCCGGAGCTAAATTGTATGCAGATACCATTGCTACAGCCTTGCAAACAGCTCAAGACAAGCCAGTCAAATCAAAATAACTTGTATTTAAAAGAAAAGAGTTGGAAAAATCCAGCTCTTTTAAAATATCTCTAGAAAATAGGTCTATACCATTTACAAATGAATCAGAAAGGTTTATAATGTAATTGACATAATAAATATCAAAAGTAATCTTTTAAGGAGGTCATTATTATGCCTAATTACGTTAAAGCGGATCAGTTTTTCTATCCATTTGGCATTCGTCGCGGTGGGTACTTAGAACTTGTTGATGGCAAATTTGGGAAACATGTGGATCAAATTCCTGAAGGAGCAGAGGTTCTTGACTATACTGGTTATAGCATTGCACCAGGTCTTGTGGATACTCATATTCATGGATATGCAGGTGTAGATGTGATGGACAACAACATTGAAGGTACATTGCATACTATGAGTGAAGGACTTCTTAGTACCGGTGTTACCAGTTTCTTGCCCACAACTTTAACAGCCACTTATGAGCAATTGCTTGCAGTCACTGAAAATCTTGGAAACCATTATAAAGAAGCAACAGGTGCTAAGATTCGTGGGATTTATTATGAAGGTCCATATTTCACAGAAACTTTTAAGGGGGCACAAAATCCAACTTATATGAGAGACCCGGGTGTTGAGGAGTTTCATTCTTGGCAGGATGCTGCAAAAGGGATGCTAAATAAAATCGCTATTGCACCAGAACGTGATGGAGTGGAAGATTTTGTACGTACTATTACAGGTGAAGGTGTGACAGTTGCACTTGGACACTCAGATGCGACATTTGAACAAGCTAAGAAGGCAGTTGATGCTGGAGCTAGTGTATGGGTACATGCCTATAATGGGATGCGTGGCTTAACACACCGCGAACTAGGTATGGTAGGAGCTATGTATGAGCTCCCACATACTTACGCAGAATTGATCTGTGATGGTTATCACGTAGATCCAAAAGCTTGTGAGATTTTACTTAAGCAAAAGGGGACAGAAAACATCGCTCTTATTACGGACTGTATGACAGCTGGTGGGCTTGAAGACGGTGACTATATGTTGGGAGAATTCCCTGTTGTAGTAGCAAATGGAACTGCACGTCTCAAATCGACAGGTAACTTGGCAGGTTCTATCCTCAAACTTAAAGATGGTATGAGAAATGTAGTCGAGTGGGGTATTGCAAATCCACACGAAGCGGTCATGATGGCTAGCCTTAACCCAGCAAAATCTGTTAATATTGACGATGTCTGTGGACAAATTCGTGAAGGTTATGATGCAGATTTTATTGTTTTAGACAAAGATTTGGAATTGGTAGCTACGTATCTAGATGGTGTGAAACGTTATCAAGCATAAGAGAGAAGGCAGAAGTTAGAGACTGATTTCTTTTCAGATTTTATAAAGGGTAAACTGCACCCCAAAAGTTAGATTTTTTCCGCCTAACTTTCGGGGTGTTTTCGTTATATGTAAAATAGAGCTACATTCTCTGGATAAATTATTTATCTAACTTTTCTGGGAGTACTGATATGAAAGTCTTTTAATTTCCTTAAACTCATTATTTTTCTATAGGTAAATCTCCTTAAATGAGTAGTAAAAATATAAATAAGAAAATTCTTTGTTGTCTTGAAGTGGCTTCCTTTTGTCTTTAGAAAACACCTCTAAGTATGGTAAAATAGTAGGAGAATAATGTGAGGAAAATGAATGTCAAATAGTTTTGAAATTTTGATGAATCAATTGGGGATACCTGCTGAAATGAGACAGACTCCTGCTTTAGCACAGGCCGATATTGAGCGAGTTGTGGTTCATAAAATTAGTAAGGTATGGGAGTTTCATTTCGTATTTTCTAATATTTTACCGATTGAAATCTTTTTAGAATTAAAGAAAGGTTTGAGGGAAGAATTTTCTAAGACAGGTAATAAAGCTGTTTTTGAAATCAAGGCTCGGTCTCAAGAATTTTCAAATCAGCTCTTGCAGTCCTACTATAGAGAGGCTTTTTCTGAAGGGCCATGTGCTAGTCAAGGTTTTAAGTCCCTTTATCAAAATTTGCAAGTTCGTGCGGAGGGGAACCAACTCTTTATTGAGGGCTCTGAGGCGATTGATAAAGAACACTTTAAGAAGAATCATCTTCCTAATTTAGCCAAACAACTTGAAAAGTTTGGTTTTCCAACTTTTAATTGTCAAGTCGAGAAGAATGATGTCATGACTCAAGAGCAGGAAGAGGCCTTTCATGCTGAAAATGAGCAGATTGTTCAAGCGGCCAATGAGGAAGCGCTCCGTGCTATGGAGCAACTAGAACAGATGGCACCTCCTCCAGCTGAAGAGAAACCAGCCTTTGATTTTCAGGCTAAAAAAGCTGCAGCTAAACCGAAGCTGGATAAGGCGGAGATTACTCCTATGATCGAAGTGACGACTGAGGAAAATCGTCTGGTCTTTGAAGGGGTTGTTTTTGATGTGGAGCAAAAAGTGACCAGAACAGGGCGTGTTTTGATCAACTTTAAAATGACGGACTACACTTCAAGTTTTTCGATGCAAAAGTGGGTTAAGAATGAAGAAGAGGCTCAGAAATTTGACCTCATCAAAAAGAATTCTTGGCTCCGAGTTCGTGGGAATGTAGAGATGAATAACTTCACACGCGATTTGACTATGAACGTGCAGGATGTGCAGGAAGTTGTTCACTATGAGCGGAAGGATTTGATGCCAGAAGGTGAGCGTCGGGTTGAGTTTCATGCTCATACCAACATGTCGACCATGGATGCTCTACCAGAGGTAGAGGAGATCGTTGCGACAGCTGCTAAGTGGGGGCACAAGGCGGTTGCCATCACCGACCATGGAAATGTTCAATCCTTCCCACATGGCTACAAGGCAGCTAAGAAAGCTGGAATCCAGCTGATCTATGGAATGGAAGCCAATATCGTGGAGGACCGTGTCCCTATCGTTTATAACGAAGTGGAGATGGACTTGTCAGAAGCGACCTACGTGGTCTTTGACGTTGAAACGACGGGACTTTCAGCTATCTATAATGACTTGATTCAGGTTGCGGCCTCTAAGATGTATAAGGGGAATGTTATTGCCGAATTTGATGAATTTATCAATCCCGGACATCCATTATCAGCCTTTACTACTGAGTTGACTGGTATTACAGATGATCATGTCAAAAATGCCAAACCACTGGAACAAGTTTTACAAGAATTCCAAGAGTTTTGCAAGGATACAGTCTTAGTAGCCCACAATGCTACCTTTGACGTTGGTTTTATGAATGCCAACTATGAGCGTCATGGTCTGCCTAAGATTAGCCAGCCAGTCATCGATACGCTGGAGTTTGCTAGAAACCTCTATCCTGAGTATAAACGTCATGGTTTGGGGCCTTTGACCAAGCGTTTTGGTGTGGCACTTGAACACCACCACATGGCCAACTACGATGCGGAAGCTACTGGTCGTCTGCTTTTCATCTTTATCAAAGAGGTAGCAGAAAAACATGGTGTGACCGATCTGGCTAGACTCAATATTGATCTAATCAGTCCAGATTCTTATAAAAAAGCTCGGATTAAACATGCGACCATTTATGTCAAGAATCAAGTTGGTTTAAAAAATATTTTTAAGCTGGTTTCTTTGTCTAACACCAAGTATTTTGAAGGGGTGCCACGGATTCCGAGAACGGTTCTAGACGCCCATCGGGAGGGCTTGATTTTGGGGTCGGCTTGCTCGGAGGGTGAAGTTTTTGACGCTGTCGTTTCCCAAGGTGTGGATGCGGCGGTTGAGGTGGCCAAGTATTATGACTTTATCGAGGTCATGCCACCGGCTATCTATGCTCCCTTGATTGCTAAAGAGCAGGTCAAGGATATGGAGGAACTCCAAACTATTATCAAGAGTTTGATAGAGGTTGGGGACCGTCTTGGGAAGCCTGTTTTGGCTACGGGAAATGTCCATTATATCGAACCGGAAGAAGAGATTTACCGTGAAATTATCGTCCGTAGTTTGGGCCAGGGGGCTATGATTAACCGAACCATCGGTCATGGTGAACATGCCCAACCAGCTCCTCTTCCGAAAGCTCATTTTCGAACGACTAATGAGATGTTGGATGAATTTGCCTTCTTGGGCGAGGAATTGGCTCGTAAATTGGTTATTGAAAACACCAATGCCTTGGCAGAAATTTTTGAGCCTGTTGAGGTCGTTAAGGGTGACTTGTACACGCCTTTCATCGACAAGGCTGAAGAAACGGTTGCTGAGTTGACCTATAAGAAAGCTTTTGAGATTTATGGAAATCCTCTGCCAGATATCGTTGATTTGCGGATTGAAAAAGAATTAACTTCCATTCTGGGGAATGGATTTGCCGTGATTTATCTGGCATCGCAGATGCTGGTGCAACGTTCCAATGAACGGGGCTACTTGGTTGGTTCTCGTGGATCTGTCGGTTCCAGTTTCGTTGCGACCATGATCGGGATTACGGAGGTCAATCCTCTCTCCCCTCACTATGTCTGTGGTCAGTGTCAGTACAGCGAGTTTATCACCGATGGTTCTTATGGTTCAGGTTTTGATATGCCTAATAAGGACTGTCCAAACTGTGGCCACAAACTCAGCAAAAATGGGCAGGATATTCCGTTTGAGACCTTCCTTGGTTTTGATGGAGATAAGGTTCCCGATATTGACTTGAACTTTTCGGGGGAAGATCAGCCTAGCGCCCACTTGGATGTGCGTGATATCTTTGGTGAGGAATATGCCTTCCGTGCAGGAACGGTTGGTACGGTGGCTGCCAAGACTGCCTATGGATTTGTAAAGGGCTACGAGCGAGATTATGGCAAGTTTTATCGTGATGCAGAGGTGGAACGTCTAGCCCAGGGAGCTGCTGGTGTCAAGCGGACAACAGGACAACACCCCGGGGGAATCGTTGTTATTCCTAACTACATGGATGTCTACGACTTTACGCCTGTTCAGTATCCAGCGGATGACGTGACCGCTGAATGGCAGACCACTCACTTTAACTTCCATGATATCGACGAGAACGTCCTCAAACTCGATGTACTAGGACATGATGATCCGACCATGATTCGGAAACTGCAGGACTTGTCTGGGATTGACCCTAATGAAATTCCTATGGATGACGAAGGCGTAATGGCCCTCTTTTCTGGGACGGATGTGTTAGGGGTAACACCTGAGCAAATCGGAACGCCTACGGGCATGCTGGGGATTCCAGAGTTTGGAACCAACTTTGTACGTGGGATGGTCGATGAAACCCATCCGACGACTTTTGCGGAGTTGTTACAGTTATCTGGATTGTCTCACGGTACTGATGTCTGGTTGGGAAATGCCCAGGATCTGATCAAACAAGGGATTGCGGACCTATCAACTGTTATCGGTTGTCGGGACGACATCATGGTTTACCTTATGCATGCGGGTCTGGAACCTAAGATGGCCTTTACCATCATGGAACGCGTACGTAAGGGCTTGTGGCTGAAGATTTCCGAAGAGGAAAGAAATGGCTATATCGAAGCTATGAAGGCTAATAAGGTGCCAGAGTGGTATATCGAGTCCTGTGGAAAAATTAAGTACATGT
>CAURTW010000023.1:0-20158 GCA_963527705.1 uncultured Streptococcus sp. | reverse complement strand
ATTTTAAGGTTACATGGCCATCTTTATGAGCATAGTCAGAAAACTCAACAAAATTGTTGTAAACACCGTCAAACAATTGATCAAGGTTATTTATCTTACGGACATCATTACTTCCGTATGTTGGATGAATACCCATAGTTGTTGATTCTAGTTTGGTTGGTTGGACTTCTTTGGTAGTTACTAGAAGAGAAGTAGATGGAACAGCCTGCTCTTGATCTGTTTTATTAACAAGACGAACGTAACGTACCAAATGTGTTGCTACAGATCTATCAGTCAATTGACTAGCTGGTGTCCATTCTTGAGCATTAGCAGAGTATTCCAAGCTAAGAGCTGGATTTGTTTGACCTTGAAGTTGAATACTGTTCACTTCATGAATACGGTCAAGTTTCATTCCCAAATAACTATTTGCAGGAAGTTTTGTACCAGATGGGATCTGAAGATCATAACGTCCTAGGCTATCAAATACTGGAGTTTCTTTGAAAGCATCAACATTAGTATCTGTTAATTCAGTATTTCCAGAACGTGTTTCAACAGAGAAATCTGCAATGCGCCACCAGAGATCGATAGCTTTGGTATTACGTACTCGGACATAACGAGCGTTAATAGTTCTTGTGACTTCCTTCGTTTGCTCACCTGTTAAACTATCCAATTCTTGCCATGCTTTTCCATCAGTAGAGTATTCAAGTACACCTGAAGTTAATTTATCTCCTGAACCTTGGCGAAGACGAACTTTTGTCACTGGCTTAACTTCACCCAGATCAAGTTGAGCCCAAGCATCAACTGGTGTAGTGTTGCTACCATCAGCATTTGCTATCATAGCTTCTGTATTATCTTTACCATCAGTAATTTGACTTGCTGATGTTCTCAATTTATAAACTAGATTTGAGCTGAGGCTAATTGTAGCAGTTTGTTGTTTACGAGCGTTCTCTACTGGACGATTTACTGCAATCTCGCGAACTGCAAACCAGGTGTCATCACGATCTTCTGTAGCAATCATACGTACTGCTTTAGCTTTGATATTAAGATTTTCAAACTGAACAAGTGACTCATTACCAACATATGCTGGTTCTTTCAAAGTTATCCAATTATCTTTTTCATCTTGATACTGAACTTCAGCTTTACTAAATGTATCACGAGGATTTGCTTGAGTTCCCATGGCGAAGGTCAAATTTTGAATGGCAACTGGCTTGTTGAACTTCATACCAATGTAGTCACCTGTCTTGATACTATTTGGTGATTTACTGAGGGCATGTGTTGCTAGGTCACCATCTGTTACTTCTGCCAGACCACCTTCGACACCTGTTCTATTAGTAATGAAATTACTAATGATTTGATCTGGATACAATACTTTTTGAACTTCAGAAGCAAGAACTTCTTTCAAGGAAAGGATGAATGGACGGATATGTTGTACACCCAACTCAGCCTTTTCAAGATGGTCTACATAATGGAAAGTATGAGTTTGAGACTGTTCGTATAATTTCAAACCTTTATAATAACTGTCCCAAAGTTTAGCTGCATCATTTGACGACATCGCTTCTGTTCCTGTAAGGAAGGCGTCTAAAGCTTTCATTTGATCAATTGTATTATCCAACCAATAGTGAATTTGGTTAACCATTTTTGGATCACCAGAAGCTTTATAGACTTCAGCAGCTTCTTTTAACTTAGCAAATTCAGCACGTAAAGCTCCACGTTCTGCAGTCACATCCTGACCTGCTTTTAGTTTGGTTACAAAGTCTGTCAATTTAGGAGCCAATTCAACTGATTCTTCAAGTTTTACTACACGACCATCCATATTTTGGTTAATCATGTGCTTACCAAGTTCACGGAAAGCAGCCGAAGTTTTACTATCTTCAAAGTGTCCATTTTCTACAAAATTGAAGGCGACATCATTAACTTTCTTCGCTTCTTCTTCTGATTTCCACTGTTTCCATGTATATTGAGCTCCAGCAAAGAGGGCAATCTTAGATGGTTCAGACTGTTGCATTGGATTCAACATGATACCAGACAGCAAACTTGGATCCACATTTGGATGAAGGAATTTCTCACCACCACCTAGAATCAAGTGTTGTTTAGAGTTATCTGTAACTGGCCAGTTCACCCAAAGTGATACTGGACGATAAGTTTTACCACCTGCAGTTAGGTTGTTCTTGAGAGTTGATAGGAAGCCTTCAGAAACTTCACCCCAAATCTTACCACCCGTCAAGGTCATAGAGGTTGAACTTGGAAGATTTTCATTTAGAGATTTCAACTCTGCTTCACGCCCATTACCCCAATACTGACCAGGTACAAAGATCATTTCTTTGCGAAGACCGCTATAAGTTCCTTGCATTTCTGTCAACCAGTTGGTCATATCCTGCATCAAGCGGTTGTAGCTATTGTAGCCTCCAACTGGGCTTGGTGCATCATCGGCTAGAATACCAAATTCACGGACCCCCACTTTCATCAACTGAGTAAATTTAGCCTTGATGGTTGCCAAGTCTTCTTGGTAATGCGCTTCATTACCAAAGCGGATACGGTTGTTCATGAATGGATGGATGGTCCAAACATAGCGAGTTTTACTTTGATTTCCGACGCGAGCAAGTTCACGAATTTCAGCTAGTTTTTCTTCTGGGTAAAGTTCACGCCATTTCTTGTTGTGGTATGGATCATCTTTTGGTGCGAAGAAGTATTGGGTCAATTTCAAATCGCCACCAAAACGCATGAGTTCAGCACGATCTGCATTAGACCATGGATTTCCATAGTAACCTTCGATGAAACCACGGTTCTTGATTTCAGCGTAATCTTCCACTGTCACATTGCGAAGAACTGGAACTTGACTTTCCTTGAGCATGTGTTTCAAAGTTGTCAAACCATAGAATACCGCATCTGTGTCTTTTCCGACGATGGAAATTGAGTTATCCTTGATGGTCAATGCATAGGCATCAATCTTATCAAAGAGACCTGCTGAAACGTTAGACAAGTTTTGTTCTGCTTGTGAGCCTCGTCCATGCACTCCAAGATAGATATTGGTTGCACCAGCAACTGCTGATTGACTAGTAGTATAGGATACTTGATTGTCCTGCAAGACACTCTTCAAGCGATTACGAGTATAGATATCGAGTTGATCTCCCATTACCAGATTGACTTGCTTACGAAGAGCTGTTACTCCTTCTCCATACGTCACTTTTTGTGGAGTTGGGAAGACCTTGTACTCTTTCTTGAGATAATCTGCGCTCTTGCTCGCAGCTGCAATGCTGTCTTCACTAGCTGGTTTGCTTGCAGTGAATTGATCTGCCAATTCAACTGTTCCATCACCTGTTTGCTCTACTTTTGGAGTTTCAGGTGTAGATGGTTGTTCTGGTTCTGGTGTTTCTTGTCCCTCTTTGATAGGTTTCAATAGATGAACTTCAGCTGCACTTGCAAATCCTCCAACACCTGCTAGAACTTTCAACTCAATCTTGTTGGTATGAACCGCTGCAAAGTTAACTGTTTTTTCTTGGGCGTTGTTATCCCAGTTTCCTTCTGAAACCTTGACCATTTGGCCATCTTTTTGTGCATAGATCTCGTAGCGAGTCACGACCCCATTTCCACCACCTGGACGAGGAAGATAAGTCAAACCATTAACTTTTTCTGCTTCTTTCAAGGTCATAGAAAGAGTGTACGGAGCAGTATCACCAGTCCACTTAGTATGCCAGAAGGTGTTTGGATCATTGTCAAAGGCTTTTTCAACAGCGCCTTCAGTCGCTGTTCCTGGTGTTTCTTGACTAGTTGCAGAAACTATGAAATGATCTGTTGGAATCAAACGAGGATTTACAAATGGTTTATCTGACAACTCAGCACTGTGTAAGATTCCTTTAAACCCACCGATACTTTCAAGCGGTAGAACCAAGCTATTGTGGGCAAAGCGAGGGTGAGCTGGATTTGCGATACGTTCAATCTTCTCACCATCCACATAGAATTCCGTTGATTGTGGTTTGGTCACGATAGAGATTTGATAACGTTTATTCTTTTCAAGTTTTTTCTTGAATTGGATATGGAACTGTTCAAATTGATAAGCAAGGTAGCCATCTTTATCAGCTAGATAGATACGATTGTCTCCACTTGTTGAGAAGGTTTGTTCGCCGTCACCAGTGACAGTTACATCAAACTTCAAGACATGACTTGGACCAACATCACCTACCAGGCCTTCGATACTGCTGTCTTTCTCAAAAGCTAATCCCTGATCGCTTGTCTTCACCTTCTTACTTGCATAGTTCTTCACTGTATCAGGATTGATGGTAAACAAGTCGCTTTGATCAATCGCTCTATCAGGATTTGACTGTGGCGCATAAGGGCTCGTTGGTAGGGTACGTTCTGCAAAGGTCGCAGCCGCACGGTCAGATCCCCAAGTGCGTTCTGCAGTTGTTTGCATGCTCTTGAAGAAGCGTTTAAAGATATCATAAGAGGTCAAACCTGTCTCATGAAGATCAATATTATCATTCCAAACTGCGTGGCCACCACCAATTACACTTGGATTTGATGCTTCTAGAAGTGGACCATGATCTGTTCGGAAATCATTTGGTATCCACCTATTGTATTGTGCTTCATAGTTAGCATAGTCTCCAAAAGCTGCTTGACGATTATCTCCATTTGGTACACTATAGGTTGGAATATATGTTATATTGATAATCTTAGCTCCCTGAGCAATGGCTTCTTTTGGTTGTTGCCAACCGATACTCCAAATATCAACTTCTACATCTTTCCAATCAACTGCTGTTTTACCTCGTTTTGCACTGAGCGATCCCCAAATACGTGGCGTATAGCCTTTTCCTTTTATGTACTTGATCATATCATTGACATAACGGCGATAGCTTTCTCTACTACCATAATATTCGTCCGTACCGATATGAACAGTGGATACGCCATGAAGCGGTGCATCTGGTCCATCTAGGAGTTTGTCATAAACTGATTTGACAAAGGCTAAGGTTTCATCATACTTTTTATCTAAGTCAAGCATGGCAACACGCTCTACATTATGTTTACCTCTGTAATCACTTAGACTACCTTGATACATAAGATCTGGACGCACTTTAACAAAGGACAAAGCATGACCTGGTGTATCGATTTCTGGCACTAGGTTGATATGCAAAGCCTTAGCAAGCTTAATGATATTTTGCATTTCTTCCTTGGTGTAGTGCTCATCTGATGTTAATTTTTGCCCATTCTTACCGACAATATCTGTCTCTACACGGAAACCTGTCTTAGCATGTTCTAGAACGTACTTAAGCTCTTCTTCTTGAGTTAAGTTCTTGCCTGCCAAGTGCTCTTTTAGGAAGATGTAGTTATCGTTGAGGTGCAACTGCAAGTCGTTCATCTTGTAGTAAGCCATGTTAAGCATGATGTCTACAAGGGTGTCATAAGGGATAAATTTACGACCTGTATCTAGCATAAAGCCACGGTGACTGAAGCTTGGGAAATCACGAATTTCTCCATTTTGGAGATTACTTTCCCCCATTTGAAGAAGAGTACGAGTAGCATAGAAGGCACCTGTGTTCGTTGCAGCTTCGATGGTAATGACACCATCTTGGATCGTGATACCATAACCTTCCTTACCATACCCCTTATTTTCAACTTTTTTAAATTCAATTCGTTTTTGAGCCTGCTTGTCACCTGTCGCAAGTTCCAATCCACGACTTGCAAGGTCTGACTGGTAGAAGGTTGCTGCTTGTTCAAAGCCTGAATCACCCGTCGCAAGAACTGTATCCGATGTGATAGAAGATTGACCTTCTTTTCCATACCATTGTTGAACAGCTGGTGCTACTTTTGGTTTGACACCCACACCTTCGTCTTGATGTAGCCCTTTGATGACTACTTCAAATTCTTTAGTAAAGGTATGTGAATCTTTAATTTGCTCTACCATAACCTTAACGCGTTGATCAGTCAAAGGCTTATAGATGTGATTTTGAAGATCAATCACACCTTGTTTGTTGCTTCCGATGAGACTAACTTTTCCTGGTAGGGTTGGCAAGACAAGAGACTGTCCATCTTTAGCTACAGTCAATTCTGTAACCTGACGGATATCTGTCACTTTAGTTGGATCAGGAATATTCGAATAAGCCCGAATTTCTTGAATCCCAACGTTTCTCCATCCAAACGTACCAGTTTGATAATCATTGATTTCTAACTTGAGATATTTAGCTTGAATACTATTGGCTAAGTCAACTCTCTCATCTAAAACAGGTTCTCCAGTCTTGGTATGAGCTAGTTTCCATTGTTTTTCTCCACTAGCATTTACATCATCTTGACCTGCATAGTAAAGACTCCAAGATTTGATATTTGGATCATTTTGACCATTTCGAACACGGCGATCCCAATCAATTTCCACATGTCTGATTAATGTTGTTTTTGGCAGCGTTAGTTCAAAAGTTGGCTTTTCAACATTTTGATTAGTTGCCCAACGAGTATCCGGATCCCCATCTACTGCCTTATCAGCAGTAAAAGGAGTTCCAGTTTCTGAGTCGTTTGCTTGGACTGTAATACCTTCTAAATGATTACGATCTTCTCTATCTTCAATCTGCTTTTCAACTGGTTTGATTGTAGGTGTAGCCGGTTCTACAGGTTTAGAATCTGCTTTTGGTGTTTCAGCTGGTTTCATAGTTTCAGCTGGCTTTGGAGCTACTGGACTTGTTTCTGGGCTTGTTTCTTCAGTTGCTGTAGGACTTGTTCCTTCCGTATTTCCATGATTTTCTTCATGGCCTGCATCTGCCGTTGCCTCTGATTCAGCTTTCTTTAAA
The DNA here is from genome assembly GCA_963527705.1 of uncultured Streptococcus sp. GTDB lineage: Bacteria > Bacillota > Bacilli > Lactobacillales > Streptococcaceae > Streptococcus. The sequence continues at coordinate 13,406 of CAURTW010000023.1, read as the reverse complement.
ACAGCTGCTAAATCATCTGGCAACTTATCTAGGGGCTGAGCTTGTGTGATTGTTCCTTCTTTCTCAGGTGTTCCAACTGTCTCTGCAGCTTGCACTACATTTGCACCGAAGATACTAGCACCGATCATTACAGAGGCTGCACCAATTGCAAATTTTCGAATACTATAGTGACAGCGTCTTTCAAAAAAATGTCTATCCATCTTTCTCCTATTCCTTTCATCCACTTATTACAGTAAGCGGTCTCATTTCCCATTTAAAAATGGAGAGAACCTAGAGGTTCTCTCCAACTAAGTTATTTCTGTCTGAATTCTAGTTCCTGTAAGCTCTAAAATCCAGTCTTCTTTAATTTTCTTTACGTTTTGTTGCAAGAACAGCAGCAGATAAGGCAAGACCGACGCTAGCTAGGAAGATAGCTGTATCAGATTGGCTTTCTCCTGTTTCCGGCAATCTCTTCTGATCTTCTGTTGAAACTGAAGTTTTAGATTCTGCAAGTTTGCCTTGACCTAATTGACTAATCTGGTACTCAGGTTTTTCAATAGTTGGTGCTGCTTGATCGCCTGCTGTAGCCAATAGTCCTGTGTAGGCTGGTTTTTCGTTTACCAAAGCTTCTACTGCATTGACGCCACCATTAAATTCTGGCTGAGTTGCTAGTGTTGGTGCTTCTTCACCTGCTGTTCCAAGTGGACCTTTATACTCAGGCACTTCAAGAATTGGTGCCGCCTCTTCACCTTTACTACTTGTAGGAGCATCAGGTTTAGCAGTCTGATCTTGTAGTTGGTTAAGATATTCTGCAAAGTAGGCAACCATTCTTTCAGTTAGGAGATGGTTATCCGTAGCATATTTCATGCTAGCTACTACACTTGCTACTTCCTCTTGATTTTCTTTGCTGGTCAATTTTTGAGCTTTCGCTAAAGCTGTTTCATAACCTGACAAATCAAGAGCAGTTTCTGCAGCCTGTGGACGACTAAAGATTAACTCAGCAGCAGCTTGATATTTATCACCACCGTCTCCATAAGATTTAGTACCTGTCAAAACAATTTTCTTAGCCTTGATTGCCTTACCAAACTGAATATCTTTTGGTTTATTGTTATCTGGCCAATCCGTTGCAGTGAAAGTATGTTCTTTACCAGATTCATCTGTCACAACCAGTTTCACATCTCGCAAGTTACCATTTGATCCTGATCCACGTGGTACATAACGGAATCCAGTGATTTCTGTCGCCTCTTTCAAGACCATAGTTGCAGGTTTGCCAACATCTCCACCATCCCAAGACGTATGCCATAGACTTGACAAGTTACCATCAAAGGCATTGACCAAATCTTCTCCCGCTTGAGCTGGGGCATTCAGAGTTTCAAAGTCTTCTGCTACCAAGGCTGTTTTCTTTTGTACCAAGGCATTCTTCAGAGCATCAATCTTAGCAATTTCTGCACGCGCTTCTTCCACACTAATATCATCATCTGCTTGACTGAGGTTAAAGACAGCTTCCTTCAAGGCATCCATAGATTCCTTAGTATAGTTAGTCATGGCAACCGTTGGCAAGTAGTTCTTCAGAGCATTTTCTGTCAACATCTTACCAGTCAGAGTGACTTCCTCGATTTGAAGTTTATCCATGATGAAGTCATTGTAACCACGGAAGTTAGCATTTCCACCAGAATCTCCACGAGTATTGCTTGCGTTACCAGTTGAGTAGATACCCACCCAAGTATCGCCTGTTTCTGCACCTGTTACGAGGAAGGTTACCTTCTTAGCTTTCTTAGAATCTGTCCAAGTATTTGGCAATTCATGCATTTCCAAATTACTTGCTTGATTACCACGACGTCCTGACTGGAATTCTCCCTTACCGACTACAAAGGCATAGGTATTGTCAGATCCTGCTTCGTATTCAAAGGTTACACGATAAGTCTTACCAGCTTCAAAACGGAAGTTTTGAGGAATTGTTTGGTAAACCAAGTTACGACGGCTCACCAATCCATTTGTCTTCAATGACCAATTTCCTTCGATGACATCATCGACTTTCTTACCATTCCAATCACGTTGTGTATATGGATCATGTTTTTCAGATAAGTGAGTACGATTATCCTCAACTCCTTCGATACCACCAATTACAAATGGGAAAATACCTTGACCAACATTTTCAAAGTCTTGTTTGAATGTTCCTTTACCTGTATCATGATTATCTCCGTACATACTTGAATTGTTTTCAAAGGTACGAATTTCATCAAAGTAAGTTGCTTCATCACCAGCTTCACGACTCAAAGTAAGAGTAACATTTGATACATCTGAACCTGTTGTAAAGAAGGCATACATGTTTTGGAAGTAACTTGTATCGTCAACTGTAGCATTGTCACGACGAGTATTATGGGCATAGGCCTTGACATAGTTAAGAGCTAGTGACTTATTGGTATAGCTAGTCACTTCTTTTTCACCAGTATTTACTGTGATACTTGCTTTGGCATTACTACGGTTATCGACACCGACATAAACTGCATACTTAGTATTTGGTTTCAAGCCAGTCAGTTTCTGAGTAAGGCTGACCTTGCTCTTATTGCCTTGGATACGAAGCATTTCATTTGCGCCCTGTGATTTGACAATTTCTGCCTTAGAAGCATCACCAGAAATGGTCCAGTGTTTCAAGGTTCCACTGTTAAATCCTTGGTCATAGATGTGCATGCCTTCGCTCCATGACATTTCAGGATTGGTTTGTTTTGAACGGTAGAGAACGTATGGTTGATTTGCTAGAAGGTCTAGGGTAATCTTGCCATCTTTTACAGTGAGTTCTTGCTCTTCTGTCTTACCTTGGTCAGTTAGCTTGTAAAGGTAAACCTTGCTATTTGCCCAATCGCTTGGAAGTGTCCAAGTTGTTGCACCGGCCTGCGTATTGAAGTAGTACATTTTTTCCTTATCAGTAGGAAGTTTCTTACCATTTGCATCCCAGTTCCAAGGAGTCAAGTAAGCTGAACCATCTTGAATGACACGTCCGTTTAGCGTTACTGTACGTTCGCGGTATTGCGGACTATTGACATCATTTGACTTACGAGTCACAACTACTTTATTGTTATCCGCATCTACCAATTCCACTCGCATTTCTGGAGTCCATTTATAGGTGCTACCGTTATCAGTCATGGTAACTGGTGTACCATTTTCCCATTTACTTACAGTGAAGTGTTGGAAGTACTTGGTCATGACATCATGGGTAAAGAGGTTAGTCACGTAGCCATTGTAGTCGCTTCGTCCTTGCCAGCCTTCAAAGTCTTTCATGCTGTAGCCACCTAGAAGTGGGTAGTTGGCTGCACCACCGTAACTTCTGTAGTCCCCAACCCAAGAATCTTTTTGGTGGTTGCGGATAAAGCGGGTGATAGCACTGTTGATACCTTTATTAGTGTAGCCACCATAGGTCAAGTCAGCTGCCCAGTGTTGGAAGGTAGAGTCGTATTCACCACCATGGCCCCACTCAATCGCAAAACGCCAGCCTTGTTTGTTAATTTCTTTAGCAAGAACGTGGGTAGCCCAGGCACCGTTATCACCTGATTGACCATTGCCCCATACGTCCACATAGATAAAGTCGAGACCTTCACCAAGTTTTTTCTTCAAGTCTTCCCAACGAGCCAAACGTCCATGCGCCAAGTCATAAGCAGCATCAATGTTGATACCTTGGTCTAGCCAGTTCCAACCATAGCTGTAGCTTCCATCTGGATTCTTACGAAGAATATTTTCGTTAAAGTATTTAGACTCAGGATAGGTCTCAGAAGCGTTCACGTGAATACCTAGATGAGCTCCATATTTCTTCGCTTTTTCAATCAAGGTCTTGAAGTCTTCGACACCACCAATACGTTTACCAATATCAGCATAATTCAAGTGACCAGAGTCGTGACCTTCACTACCATATCCTTTAAGGAGAACACCTTGCCCAAGACCATCTGTGTGGAGATTGATTTTCTTGATACCATCCAAGGTCATAAGGAATGGGTTTTGTGCTTGAGAACCAAAGTTCATCGCGATACGGTAAGCAGTGATATCCTTAACTTTTTCCCAACCTTGAGGGTTGTTCATGATGCTACGATAAGCAATGGCACCATCCTGCCAGTCGACTTTCTTGTCCGCATTGGCATCTTCAGTGATAACAACCTTGGCACTTGGAAGTTCCTTAGTATACTCTGGGAAGACGATGCCCTTATAAGCTTTTTCCCATTGCCACTCAGAACTTTGGATTCCCACATAGTTTGTATTTCCAACAGTTTGTTTGAATGCTGTCAAACGAGTCCAGTCATTCGAACCACCACCGTAACTGTTTTGAGAGTTACTCCAAACACCTGCAGCAAGCTTATCTGTAGAAACAAAACCATACATGTAACCCTTAGCCAAGTTTTTCATTGGATTGGTTACATCGATATGATCATCTCCGCTGACATGGGTATTGTTTGACATAGTTGCTCCGTCAAACTTAGCCCCAGTTTGGTCGCTTGAAACTGACACAAGTGAGTTCCCCAAGAAATTGATAGAGGAGAGAAGTTTTCTTTCATCGTCAATCTTTTGACCTGGAGTAACTTGATTGTGGTTGACAATCTTGGTCACATCAAAATGCAACTGATTTTCTACAACTTGCAAGCGTACTGTCATATCTGCATTGATGAAATTCTTCTCGTCACGAAGCTTCATCAAGTACTCTGCAGTAGTATCATTGATCTTCTTATAGGTGACTTCAGGTGTAATTTCGCGATTGTTTACCAAGATTTTCTTAAGTTGTTGAACTTGTCCTGGCAAAGTATGCCCATTCAAGGTGTATTCTTTCACACGAGGAAAAGCTTGGTCAATAACTGCTTTTAGAACTTTTGACTCAATAGTATCGTACTTAACCTTACTGTCATCAACTACTTCGCCTTTTTCTTTTTCAACAGGTTCCTGATTCTTTTTAACGCCTTCTTGATTATCTGTTTTAACGCTTACAATAGTTCTTTCACTACCATTGTATGTACCAGCTTTAAGTAAGATTTTCTTTTCATTTTTAAGATTTTCATTTACTGCAGCTGGCAAAGTAACCGTATCAAAAAGTTTTACATCATTATTTGTTGCATTCAGCTGACCATCTGATTTCAAGCTAATATTCAAATGATTGACTGATCCATTCACTGGAGCAGCTACACGTCCACCTTGATACCATGTGCTATTTCCAGGTGTTTTATATTCCCAGAACCAACCACCTTGGTCATAACCTACAAAAACATTGTTTTCAGTATCCTTAAATTTCATAAAGACACCAAAACGTGATTTGCCTGTTTCAGACTCTTCTTTAAATGTTAAATCAACCGTTGCATTACCATTAGCATCTACTGCTAAACCTTTCTTTTCAAACAATGCTGGTTTTTTAGCATTGTCATTTTGAGCAGTTGATTCTAGTCGATTATAGCGAACACCATTCTCTTCACGAATGCTGACTGTTCCCTGTTGATCTTTTGTTGCAACAGTTTGCCACTCAGGAGTAATTTCCTTTGGTGTTTCAGAACTAGTAGCTGCTGGTTTTTCTTCTTTCGGCTTATCTGCTTTTGGCTTTTCTTCAACTGGTTTTTCAGTTTCTTCTAAATTCGCAGGTTTTGAACTATTAATTCCATTGATATGGTCTTGTATCCATTTTAACTGTGCTGGAGAGAAAAGAATTCCTCCACTACGTACACCTTCTACACCATTTTGATGTACTCCAATTAATTTTCCATCAGTATCAAAGATACCACCACCACTTGCTCCTGGTTTCCCTCCTTGATAACCAACACCTTGAACTCCTTCACCATAAGGTTCAGCAAAATCTACAGCAGCGTTAATAACTGGGGCTAACTTACCAGCAGGATAGCCAAACATATTGACTTTATCCCCAACTTTCTTAACAACTGGCTTTTCAGTAACTTCTACAGGAGCATTTTCAAGAACTGTACGCAATCTTACAAGAGCCAAATCGTTCTTATAGCCCTTTAGATAGCCATCTCGATCCCAGTGAATCACATCTTTCTTACTGAATTTTACATCTTCTAGGCCTTGATAAGATATGCTGAAAATATCACCATCTCCTGCATCATTATCCACAACCTTACGGTTGTTTCCATCTGGAACATCCTTAATAAAATTATGGGATACAGTCAAAACAAGGTCCTTACCAACCACAATACCACTACCTTCTCCAGATGGAGTTTTAATTTTAACAGTAGCACCATAGTTCAATTCACCATTTTTGCTTTTAGCTACATCATCAGGCACCAGACTATCTGTATCTTTAGCCAGTTGATCCTTGTTAACTTCCTTGCCATTATCAGTTGCATGATCTAATTTGCCCGCTTCATCTTTAGGTGATGCACTTGTGTTTTCTTTCTTTTCCTTTTCAAGAGCTAATAACTCTTCTTCAGTTTTTGGTCCATCTGTTGTTTCAGCAGAACCTGGATTTGCTGCTGCAGCTTCCTTATCGAACTCTCGTCCATTATCACTCGCTTTTTTATCCAAATCAGCCAGCTCACTTGGCAAATTATCTGTTGAGCCAACTGTTGGTGTGTTAGCCATTACTGGAGCAGTAGCAAAAAAACTAGCCCCAATCATAACTGAAGCAGCACCTAGTGCAAATTTACGAATACTGTATGTACAGCGTTTTTCAAAAAATCTTTTGTCCATTAACCCCTAATTCCTTTCATTTACGTCCGTAAGCGTTTACATTTCGTGTTCGAAAAATACTCCTTTCTATCTGAAAAGTGCAATGCTTAACGTCTATAGATAAAAAATAATTGCACTTTTAATATAACAAATTTTGGCAGATAAAGCAATAGAAAAGCTAGGAAAATTGCTAATTTTTTCTTTAAGTGACTTCCACTTGTACTAGAGGTGGAAGTTAGTAATTTCTTCTTTATTCTGACAAAACCATGCTCTGAGATATAGGGGGAAATTGTCACAAAATAAAAAGAGTCTGGGACAATAGTCCCTTATCTCCAAAAAAAGAACCTGAGACAAAATAGTTCTCAGCCACAAAAAAGCTAGAGATTTCCACTTGCGGAACTCTAGCTTTTTAATTTTGAGTTGTTCTCTAACTTTTTAGTCAGTCAATTCCACACAGAAAGCATCCCATGGAGCTAAGATTTGTTTTTCAAAAACTTCTTGAACCACGGTGTTTTCAATCAAGACAGATTTGACGTTTCCTTCTATGTTCAAGTCTTGTTCTTCATTGGACAAGTTAGCTACGACTAGGAATCGACGGTCCCCATCTTTACGGATATAGGCAAAGACCTTATCAGCCGTATCAAGCAATTCAAAGTCAGCTCGAATCAACCAGCTATTCTCCTTACGGATTTGAACCAGTTTCTGATAGGTATAGAAAATAGAATCTGGATTTGTCAGCGCTTCTTGAACGTTGATTGCTTGATAGTTTGGATTCACTGCCAACCAAGGTTGACCTGTTGAGAAACCAGCGTTTTTGCTCTCGTCCCATTGCATAGGGGTACGGGCATTGTCACGTCCAATGACACGGATACTGTCCATGATTTCTTCCATCGGAACACCTTTTTCAAGAGCCTCACGCGCATAGTTGAGGGATTCAATATCTTCTACTTGGTCCAGTGTTTCAAACGGATAGTTGGTCATCCCAATCTCCTCACCTTGGTAGATATAAGGAGTCCCTCTCATGAGATGAAGCAAGATGGCAAAGGCTTTGGCAGATTTTTCGCGGTATTCTTGATCATTTCCCCAGATTGAGACGATACGAGGGAGGTCATGATTGTTCCAGAAAAGCGAATTCCAGCCATCTTCAACTCCTAATTCTGTCTGCCATTTGTTGAAAATCTCTTTCAACTTAGCGATATTCAGCTCTTTTTGATAGTGCCATTTAGGCTGACCTTCCTGATACTGAAGACAGATATGCTCAAACTGGAAGACCATAGACAATTCTTGGCCCTTTGGATCAGAGTAAAGCTTAGCAATCTCTGGAGTTGCTCCCCAGGTTTCCCCTACTGTCAAGAGATCCTGATCTCCAAAGGTCGCTTGATTCATCTCCTTGAGATAAGGATGGAGCATAGGACCATTATTAACCACCTTCTCGTCAGGAATTTTCCCAATCATGTCAATGACATCCATACGGAAACCACCAATGCCTTTATCAATCCAGAAGTTCATCATCTCATAAATTTTCTGACGAAGTTTTTCATTTTCCCAGTTGAGATCCGGCTGTTTCTTACTGAAAAAGTGGAGATAGTACTGACTCGACTTTTCATCATATTCCCAAGCAGAACCACTAAAGATAGAATCTAAATCGTTAGGTTCATCCCGCCAGATATAGTAGTCTCGCTCAGGGCTATCAGGATTTTCACAGGCCTCGACAAACCAAGCATGTTCATCTGAGGTATGATTGACCACCAAGTCCATGATGATACGAATATTACGCTTCTTAGCTTCCGCGATCAGTTGGTCCATATCCTCCATGGTTCCAAAAATCGCTGCAATCGCTTGATAATCAGCAATATCATAGCCATTATCATCCATAGGACTGTCATAAACTGGAGAAAGCCAAATCGCTGTGATTCCTAACTTAGCTAGATAGTCTAACTTACTGGTAATACCTGGCAAATCGCCAATTCCATCTCCGTTGCTATCCATAAAGCTCTTAGGATAAACTTGATAGACTACGGCATTGTGCCACCATTTTTCTTGCATCTTCTTACCTCATTATTTTAATAATCTATAGTCTATGATAGCGCTTTTCAGAATTTTGTGCAAGCGTTTGCCTAATCTTTTTGATTCCTTTTTTAACTCCATAGTTTCCTAACTTCCAATTTTTTATTATAATAGAGGTCAGAGGTAAAAAAATGAAAAAACAAGCTTTTAGTTCTGAACAATATTTAAATCTACAGCGCGACCATATTTTGGAGCGCATTAACCAATTTGACGGCAAGCTCTACTTGGAGTTTGGTGGCAAAATGTTAGAAGATTTCCACGCTGCTCGAGTCCTTCCTGGTTATGAGCCTGACAATAAAATCAAGCTCTTGCAAGAATTGAAAGAGCAGGTTGAGGTTGTGATTGCCATTAACGCAAGCAACATCGAGCATTCTAAAGCGCGTGGCGACCTAGGCATTTCTTATGACCAAGAAGTTCTTCGTTTGATTGACAAATTCAATGAGCTGGGAATTTTTGTTGGTTCGGTTGTCATCACACAATACGCTGGCCAACCCGCTGCAGATGCCTTCCGCAACCAGTTAGATAAAAACGGGATTGATTCCTATCTTCATTATCCAATCAAAGGATACCCGACTGATATGGATCACATCATTTCTCCAGAAGGTATGGGGAAAAACGACTACATCAAAACCAGTCGCAACTTGATTGTCGTAACCGCTCCTGGACCTGGTTCTGGAAAATTGGCAACTTGTATGTCCAACATGTACCACGACCAACTCAATGGCATCAAGTCTGGTTACGCTAAGTTTGAAACCTTCCCAGTTTGGAATCTTCCCCTTCATCACCCTGTCAATTTGGCCTACGAGGCTGCAACTGCGGACCTTGACGATGTCAATATGATTGACCCCTTCCATCTCCAAACCTACGGAGAAACCACTGTCAATTACAACCGTGATATCGAAATTTTCCCAGTGCTCAAACGTATGTTGGAACGCATTCTCGGTGAATCTCCATACGCTTCACCAACAGACATGGGTGTCAACATGGTTGGCTTCGCTATTACAGATAATGAGGCTGCTATCGAAGCTTCAAAACAAGAAATCATCCGTCGCTACTATCAAACCGTTCTTGATTTTAAAGCTGAAAAAGTCGGAGAAACTGCTGTCAAGAAGATTGAACTTCTCATGAACGATCTCGGTATCACACCTGCAGACCGTCAGGTTGCTGTCGCTGCACGCCAAAAGGCTGAAGAAACTGGCGGCCCTGCCCTAGCTCTCGAATTGCCAAATGGGGAAATCGTAACTGGTAAAAACTCTGAACTCTTTGGTCCTACAGCTGCTGCCTTGATCAATGCTATTAAAAAATCAGCTGACATCGCTAAAGAAGTTAAACTAATCGAGCCTGAAGTCGTCAAACCAATTCAAGGTCTTAAAATCAATCATCTAGGTAGCCGTAATCCGCGTCTGCATTCAAATGAAATTCTCATTGCCCTTGCTATTACAGCTATGGAAAATCCTGACGCAGCACGTGCAATGAAGGAACTGGGTAATCTAAAAGGTAGCGAAGCCCACTCTACCATCATCTTGACCGATGAAGACAAGAATGTCCTTCGCAAACTAGGCATCAACGTAACCTTTGACCCATACTACCAATACGATCGCTTGTATCGCAAATAAAAACTCAAACCTCTCCTTCATCGGAGAGGTTTTCTCTCTGTTTTAAGAGCTGTCTTTATGATATAATGAAAGAAGAAAACTGAAAGGATTTACCATGTCAAAAGAAGTTATTGTTGAAAGTTTTGAACTTGACCACACCATTGTTAAAGCACCTTATGTTCGCTTGATTGGGGAAGAAACAGGGCCAAAAGGAGACATCATCTCCAATTATGATATTCGCTTGGTGCAACCAAACGAAGACTCTATCCCTACTGCTGGCCTTCACACTATCGAGCACCTCTTGGCCAAGCTCATCCGTACCCGCATCGACGGCATGATTGACTGTTCACCATTTGGTTGCCGTACAGGCTTCCACATGATTATGTGGGGACGTCATACTAGCGCTGAGATTGCAGCTGTTATCAAGGATTCGCTCAAAGAAATCGCTGAGACCACTACTTGGGAAGATGTCCCTGGAACAACCATCGAATCTTGCGGAAACTACAAGGACCACAGCCTCTTTTCTGCTAAAGAATGGGCAAAACTCATCCTGGAACAAGGAATCTCAGATGATGCCTTTGAGCGCCATGTCATCTAAACACAAAAAGGAACCAGCTTTTAGCTAGTTCCTTCTTTTTTTATTCTCAAAATCTTGAGTTAGGCTTTTTCACGAATAACCAAAACGCCATCTTCCATATCTGCTTCCAAATGTTTAGCATCTAGATGATCCAAGTGGAAGTCCGTCACCTTATCACGAATTTGTTGTTCAACCACGCGACGGAGAGGACGAACACCCATAACTTCGTCATAGCCTTCTTCTGTGATAAAGTCCTTAGCTGCTTGGCTGACTTCCAAATCAATGTCTTTCTTAGCCAAGGTTTGGTTGACTTCAGCCAACATCAAGTCCACAATCTTAGAAAGGTCTTCCTTATTCAAGTGTGAGAACTCGATAACTGCGTTAAAGCGGTTAAGGAATTCTGGACGGAAGTATGGTTTCAAACGATCCATTAATTCTGGTTTATCTGCATCTTCTGTCAAGTTAGCTTCATAGCCAAATCCAGCATTTGATGTCGCGATAATGACCGTGTTCTTGAAGTTCACTGTATTTCCTTGACCATCAGTCAAACGACCGTCATCCAAGACCTGAAGGAGAAGGGTGATTACTTGAGGATCCGCCTTTTCAATTTCGTCCAAGAGAATGATAGAGTAAGGATTACGACGAACACGTTCTGTCAAAGTATTGCTATTGTCATCATAACCCACATAACCTGCTGTTGTACCGATTAACTTAGATACAGCTGTGCGGTCACTGTATTCAGACATATCCAAACGAATGATAGCATCCTTAGTTCCAAACATATCCAGTGCCAATTGCTTAGCGAGCTCGGTCTTACCAACCCCAGTTGGACCTACAAAGAGGAAGCTACCGATTGGGCGATTGCCTTCATCAAAACCAGCACGGTTACGACGAATAGCACGAGCCACTGCTTCTACTGCCTTATCTTGGCCGATAACCTTGTGTTCCAAACGATGAGCCATATCTTTTAGGCGTTCGATATCAGATGCCCCCATTTGAGAAACTGGGATACCAGTCATACGCTCTACGGACTCGGCCACATCATTGACAGTGGCAGTCACTTTCATGTCTTCTGTGTGGTTTTCGACTTTTTTCTCTAATTCTGCAATGCGAGTTTTAGCATTGAGAGCTGCTTCAAAGTCTTCTGCTTCAACTGCTTTTTCTTGCTTGTCTTTTTCTGCCTCAATCTCCCGTTCAACAGCATGAACATCTGTTACAGGATGTTGAGCTGCCAAGTGAGCTGCCGTTACATCGACAAGGTCGATAGCCTTATCTGGCAAGCTGCGTTGAGGAATGTATTGGATAGAATAATCCACTGCTGCTTTCAAGACTTCGTCTGGCAAGATGACATTGTGGTGTTGTTGATAGAGGTCACGAATTCCTTGAAGAATTTTAAAGGTATCCTCTGCTGAAGGAGCATTGACCTTCACTTCGTTGAAACGACGAGCAAGAGCTGCATTTTTCAAGATGGTATTACGGTATTCGTCTTGAGTTGTCGCTCCAATAACGGTCAATTCACCACGAGAGAGAGCTGGCTTGAGAATGTCCGCAAGCCCTTTAGAACCACTGTCTCCTCCAATTGAGCCAGCGCCAAGGATTTGGTGAATTTCATCAAAGAAGAGGATAATATTCCCTGCTTCTTTTACTTCATTGACTAGATTTTGAACGTTTTCTTCAAAGCTACCACGGTATTGAGTACCAGCCTCAAGACCTGAGATATCAATAGAAATAATTTCCTTGTTCTTAATGGCAGCTGGAACATCGCCATTCACAATGGCTTGCGCTAGGCCTTCGACAACTGCTGTCTTACCAACACCTGCGTCTCCAACCAAAACAGGATTGTTCTTGGTACGGCGTGAAAGGATTTCAGATGTTTCTTGAATTTCCTTGTTTCGTCCGATAACAGGATCCAGCTTGCCCTCACGTGCTTCTGCTGTCAAGTTTCGACCCAGTTTAGCAAGGACACCATCTTGTTTCATACCTGAAGCCTGTTGTTTCATTTGTCCATCAGCTTCTGCATTTCCTGGTAATTGACCAGTTGCACGATAGTGAGCAAATTCCTCAGGTGTGACTTCGCGTCCATTAATCAAGTAACGGCGATTTTCAGAACTGTATCCTCGCATACCACCCATCAATTGGTTAAATAAATCATCCATGTTGTTAAAATTATTAAAGTTGTTGTTCATATTCTTTACCTCTTTTTGTTATTTATTATTACTGATATTGACTATCTTTGACCTTTGTTTTAAAAAATTTAGACTAGCTAAATCGCTACTCTACGTACTATTTCTGGTTTTTCTTTTTCAAGCAGGAGTAGACTATCTTTACTTCTGAAGATTTCTAAATTAAACATAGACACACCTCTTTCTATTTTACTTTAAATAAGTGTTCTAGTAAGGCTTTCATTTACCTTACGTTCATAATATACTACATTAGTCAGAAAAGGTCAAGAAATTTGGCTTTAATTGACCAATAAATTTTAATCGAGTAGGGGATAATCTCTAGCCCCTCTTACACCACCGTACGTGCCGTTCGGCATA
>CAURTW010000022.1:0-21388 GCA_963527705.1 uncultured Streptococcus sp. | reverse complement strand
AAACCAGAAAACCAATCTTGGCCAATGGAACAGGTGGAATGTCTGGTCCAGCAGTTTTTCCAGTAGCCCTCAAACTCATCCGCCAAGTAGCGCAAACAACAGACCTGCCTATCATTGGAATGGGGGGAGTGGATTCGGCAGAAACTGCCCTAGAAATGTATCTGGCGGGAGCATCTGCTATTGGAGTTGGAACAGCCAACTTTACCAATCCTTATGCCTGCCCTGATATCATCGAAAATCTGCCAAAAGCCATGGACAAATACGGCATTAGCAGTCTGGAAGATCTACGCAAGGAAGTAAAAGACAGCCTCAGATAAGCTAGACCATCATTATTGTCAATAAGACATAGAATCTTCATCATTTTGTAACATTTTCATATTTTAACTATGTTAAAATAAAGTTAATTACGAATGATGTAGATGAATATCTACTTAGGGGAGCAAAATGAAGAGAATACTACTTGTAAGTACAGCAGTTCTTGCATTGGCAATTGTGCCGACAACATCAGTCTTTGCTGAAGATAGTAAAACAACAGACCAAAGTCAAACGACGAATAAGAGTCAATCTGTGGACAAAAATCAGTCTAAAGATAAAAATCAGACTCCAGCATCAGAAGAGAAAAAAGTTGTTGAACATACAAAGAATGAAACTGAAAAGACGGAAAAAAAGAAAGAATCAGTTATCGTAAAAGAAAATAATTCTAAACAAGAGGCTATTTCAAATAAAGAGAAGGTTGAAGAGGCTCCTAAGAATGGTTGGCAGAAAGAGCATGGGAAATGGCTTTTTTATGAGAATAATCAACCAATCAAAAATTGGAAAAAAATTGCGGGTGTCTGGTATTTATTTGATCAACATGGAATCATGGCCAGCAATACTATTGTTAATGACTATGCTTTTCAAACTAGTGGAGCAATGGTAGAAAATTTCTGGGTAAAAATTGCGGATAAATGGTACTATGCTACAGATTCAGGAAAGATTGTTCGTAATAGATGGGAAAAAATTAGCAATGTTTGGTATTACTTCAAGCAAGATGGAGTTATGGCTAGCAATGTTCTAGTGAACGATTATCTTCTTAATAGTAGTGGAGCAATGGCTCAAAATGCTTGGGTGAAGATTACTGATAAATGGTATTATGCTACAGATTCAGGAAAGAGCCTTCGTAATAAATGGGAAAAGATTAAGGGCACATGGTACTATTTTAACAGTGATGGTGTGATGGCTAGTAATCAGTGGAAAGATGATTACTATCTAAAAAATAGTGGAGCAATGGCTCAGAATGCTTGGGTGAAGATTACTGATAAATGGTATTATGCTACAGATTCAGGAAAAATCCTTCGTAATAAATGGGAAAAGATTAAGGGCACATGGTACTATTTTAACAGTGATGGTGTGATGGCTAGTAATCAGTGGAAAGATGCTTACTATCTAAAGAATAGTGGAGCAATGGCTGAAAAAGAATGGATTTTTGATAAATCTTATAATAGCTGGTTTTACCTAAAATCAGGTGGTGCTTATGCTTCACGTGAATGGATTGGTGCTTATTACCTCAAATCTGGTGGTTATATGGCCAAGAATGAATGGATTTTTGATCCTAACTACAATGCATGGTACTACCTGAAAGAAGATGGAAGCTATGTTACTGGTAGTTTTAATATTAAAAATAAAGAGTATTTCTTCCAGAGTAATGGAAAGTGGATTCAAAGTCTAAAATATTTTAAGGTTAAACCAATCACAGCTTATATTTATAGCGAATCAGGAGATATTTTGAGCTATGTCAATCAGGGAAGTATTGTGACCTATGATGGCTCTAAAAGCAAGGGTAGTCGTCTAGCTGTTTCAATATCAGGCTTGTCCGGTTATATGAATCAAAGTGATTTGGCTTTAGTTGATGAAGGAAGTGAGTTTATTCCTCACTATACTACAGATGGAAGATTCCTATACCATGAACTTTCTCCATACACTAGTATACGGGTAGCTCCACATACTTCAGCTATGAAAATTGGTAAGAAGTATTATTCAAAGGATGGAGAACATTTCGATGGGTTTACTATCAAAAATCGTTTCCTTTTCAAGAATTTAACTGAACCAACCAACTATAGTGCGGATGAATTAAATAGAGTTTATTCGATTATGAATATCCGAAACAGTCGTCTTGCCGGTAAAGGAGCAATTTTTAAGGAAGCTGAAAAACGTTACGGTGTCAATGCTCTCTATTTAATGGCTCACAGTGCGCTAGAAAGTGCTTGGGGACGTAGCCAAATTGCTAATGATAAAAATAACTTCTTCGGTATAGCTGCTTACGATACCAGTCCCTATGATTCAGCTAAGAAATTTGATGATGTAGACAAAGGAATTCTTGGTGCGGCCAAGTGGATTCGTGAGAACTATATTGACCGTGGGAGAGATCACCTTGGAAATAAAGCGACAGGAATGAATGTTCGCTATGCATCAGATCCGTACTGGGGTGAAAAAATAGCTAGTATCATGATGAATATTAACAGTCGACTTGGTGGAAAAGATTAAAAGATAAGCAACGATAACTGCTGAAAAGTGGTTGTCGTTTTTTTCTTTAACTATTATGCTTTACAAACTAGTATGAAAGTAGTATACTATAGATGAAGCCACTAATAGGTATTACAAAATAGATAGAAGGGAAAAGGAATGAAAGAAACTCAACTGTTAAAAGGTATTCTGGAAGGTTGTGTCTTGGATATGATTGGTCAAAAAGAGCGGTATGGTTATGAGTTGGTTCAGACTTTGCGAGAGGCTGGATTTGATACTATCGTTCCAGGAACTATTTATCCTTTATTACAAAAGTTAGAAAAAAATCAATGGATAAGGGGCGACATGCGCCCGTCGCCAGATGGTCCAGATCGGAAGTATTTTTCGTTAACTAAAGAAGGAAAAGAGCGTGTCTCGGTCTTTTGGCAACAATGGGACGATTTGAGTCAAAAAGTTGAAGGGATTAAGAATGGGGGGTAAACCATGAAGAAAATGAAGTATTACGAAGAAACAAGCGCTTTGCTGCATGGGTTTTCTGAGGAGAATCAGCAGTATTTTGAGGAACTGTGGGATAGTTTTAATCTTGCTGGATTTCTCTATGATGAGGACTATCTCAGAGAGCAGATTTATTTGATGATGCTAGATTTCTCAGAAGCAGAACGAGATGGCATGACTGCAGAGGAGTATCTAGGTAAGAATCCTAAAACAATCATGAAAGAGATGCTCAAGGAAGCACCACGTAGTTCTATCAAGGAGTCCCTTTTGACACCAATTCTTGTATTAGCGGTATTACGTTACTATCAACTGCTAGGCGATTTTTCTAAAGGTCCTCTCTTAACAGTCAATTTGCTTACGTTTTTAGGACAACTTCTTCTTTTTCTAGTTGGCTTTGGACTTGTGGCTACAATCTTACGTTGGAGCTTAGTCCAAGATTCTCCTAAGATGAAAATTGGCACCTATGTTGTCGTTGGGATTCTTGTTCTGCTAGTTGTTCTGGGATATGTAGGAATGGCAAGCTTCATACAAGAAGGAGCCTTTTATCTTCCTGCTCCCTGGGATAGTTTCCTTGTCTTTACGCTTTCTCTAGTCATCAGTATTTGGAATTGGAAAGAAGCGGTCTTTCGTCCCTTTGTCAGTATGATTGTTGCCCATCTTGTTGTAGGGTCTCTGCTCCGTTATTATGCGTGGATGGGCATTTCAAATGTTTTTTTTACAAAAGTTATTCCTTTAGCAGTTCTCTTTATTGGAATCTTTGTCTTGTTCCGTGGGTTTAAGAAGATGAAATGGAGTGAAATATAGTCAAAAAGCCGTTGCAAAGCGGTTTTTTGTTATAATGAAGGGAAGAATGTTAGAAATTTAAGGAGAAAAATTTGATGAGATACATAACTCTTGGTCAAGATGACAAAGAATTATCAGAAATTGTTCTCGGAATGATGAGAATAGAGGATAAGTCTGTAAAAGAAGTTGAAGAGCTTGTAGAAACAGCACTTTCTGTTGGAATCAATGCTTTTGACTTGGCTGATATATATGGTCGTGGTCGTTGTGAAGAACTGTTAGGTCTTGTCCTAAAAAATCGTCCAGATTTAAGAGAAAAGATGTGGATTCAGTCCAAATGTGGAATTCGCATTGAAGAATTTACCTATTTTGATTTTTCTAAGGACTATATTATAAAATCAGTAGACGGTATTTTGCAAAGATTGAAGATTGATCATCTAGATAGCTTGCTTCTTCATCGACCAGATGCTTTGATGGAATCTGACCAAGTAGCAGAAGCCTTTGATCTCCTTTATAAACAAGGTAAGGTTCGAAATTTTGGAGTTTCTAATCAAAATCCTATGATGATGGAGTTGCTTAAAAAAGATGTCAAGCAGCCGTTAGCTGTTAATCAGCTACAATTGAGTGCGGCTTTTACTCCAGGATTCGAATCAGGTTTTCATGTTAATATGGAAGATGGTCAAGCAGCTATTCGAGATGGCAGCATTTTTGAATATTGCAAATTACACGATGTGGTCATTCAAGCATGGTCTGTCTTACAATTTGGGTATTTTAAAGGGAATTTTGTTGGAAATGAGAAATTTCAAGCTTTAAATCAAGTACTTGATCGTTTAGCTATTAAATATGGAGTAACCTCTTCAACTATTGCCGTTTCTTGGATATTGCGTTATCCAGCAAAAATGCAGGCAGTCGTAGGTACAACAAATCCTAATCACTTGAGAGAAGTTAGCCAAGCGGTAAACTTTAGCTTAACAAGAAAAGAATGGTATGAAATTTATCTTGCTGCAGGGAATAATTTACCGTAAGTAGAAGCAGATGTAAATAAATCACAGTCAAAAAGCCGTTTTAAAGCGGTTTTTTGTTATAATGAAGGGAAGAATGTTAGAAATTAAAGGAGAAAAACATGACATTTGAAGAAATGCTGCCTGGGTTAAAGGCTAAGAAAAAATATGTACGTACTGGTTGGGGAGGTGCTGAAAACTATGTGCAGCTTTTTGATACCATTGAACAAAACGGGGTTGCACTTGAAGTGACACCTTATTTCCTAATCAACGTGTCTGGAGAAGGAGAAGGTTTTTCCATGTGGAGCCCGACACCTTGTGATGTTTTGGCGACGGATTGGGTAGAAGTGCATGACTAGACGTGTACTCATTACAGGAGTGAGTTCAGGGATTGGTCTGGCTCAAGCTCGCCTCTTTTTAGAGAATAACTATCAAGTTTATGGTGTGGACCAAGGTGAAGATCCACTCTTACAGGGTGATTTCCACTTTTTACAGAGAGATTTGACCTTGGATTTAGAGCCTATTTTTGATTGGTGTCCTCAGGTTGATGTTTTGTGCAATACTGCTGGAGTTTTGGATGATTACAAACCACTTTTGGAACAAACGGCGCAGGAAATTCAAGAGATTTTTGAAATCAACTATGTGACACCTGTTGAGTTGACTCGCTATTATTTGACGCAAATGCTAGAGAATAAAAAAGGGACTATTATCAATATGTGCTCCATTGCTTCGAGACTAGCAGGTGGAGGTGGTCACGCCTATACTTCATCTAAGCATGCCTTGGCAGGCTTTACTAAGCAGTTGGCTTTAGACTATGCTGAAGCTGGGATTCAGGTCTTTGGTATCGCTCCAGGAGCAGTCAAGACAGCTATGACTGCTGCGGACTTTGAGCCAGGTGGTTTAGCGGACTGGGTGGCTAGTGAAACACCAATCAAGCGTTGGATTAAGCCAGAGGAAATAGCAGAGATTAGCCTTTTCTTAGCAAGTGGAAAAGCAAACGCCATGCAGGGACAAATCCTGATGATTGATGGTGGCTGGTCTTTGAAGTAGGAGTAGTTGGATGGAAATCAAAAGACACTTTGGAGTCTACGCTGTTTGCTTTGAAAATGGGAAGTTACTCTGCATTGAAAAAACGAGAGGCCCTTATCAACATCGTTATGATCTACCTGGTGGTAGTCAGCAACTTGATGAAGGATTGACGGAAACGCTGATTAGAGAAGTTATGGAAGAGACGGGCTTTACTGTTAGAAACTACTCCAATCCTCGAATCTACGATGTTTTCGTCAGGGAAGAGTTAAAAAATTTTATGGTTCACCATATCATGGCATTTTATGATATTGAGGTCAACGAGAAGGAAGCTCAAGTTACGATTTCGGAAGTTGTCTCTGATGGTGCGAATGATTCGCTCGGATATGTTTGGATGGATATTCAAGAGATCACAGAAAAAAATGCTTCGCCCTTAGTCTTGAAGGTTAAGTCTGAATTATTAGGATTTCCAGAGCTGGACAAGACCTTGTATATGAATTGGAAGGTGAAGTAGGGGGATAATGGAACTATTTAAAACATGGAAGAAAAATATGGTTCTTTATGGTCTTAAATCTCAAATCGGAACTGTCTACCGAAACAGTGATAGGACAACAAGCTTTTATGATGTTGGAAATTTTCTATACCTAGCAGGGGAGTTGGATTCCAGATTTTGGGAAGATTTTGTTAGGAAATACGGTTTAGATTATAAGATTATTATTTCAGAAGATACTAATTGGCAAGATTTTCTACATCGGAAAGTGGAGCTAAATTCTTTTACTCGCTATTCTTTTAAAGATAAGGCAAATTTTCAAGTTGAATTTCTAAATGGTCTAGTTACTCACTTAGAGGAAGATTACAATATTGTGCCTATTGATAATCATATTTATAACTGCTTTTCTGAGGAAGAATGGTCACAAGATTTACAGGGGGATTTTGAGTCCTATCAGGATTTTGTTTTAAAGGGTGGATTTGGCTTTGTGATTCTTAAAAATAATGAACTGATTGCTGGGATTTCCTCAGGGTTAGTTTACCGTGGAGCAGTTGAAGTGGAAGTTGCAACTAGACCAAACGAACAAGGAAATGGATTTGCTAAAAAGCTTGGTGCTACAATGATTCTGGAGAGTTTAAATAGAGATATGTTTCCACTTTGGGATGCTCATAACGAGGCTTCCAAAAAAGTAGCAGAATTTTTAGGATATGAGTTAGTTGAACCTTATGAAGCTTTTGAACTAGAGGAAAGTTTCATGTAGTGATATATGATATTGTATCTTTTAAGACGAGGTGAATGGACATGAAAAACCAACTGGCTCTTAGTGGAGAAAAAATCCTTGAAAAAGTTTACCCACAACTATTTCATCATATTGGCATGATTCGTGGGGAATATTTGTTTAGAGAGCTTAATCAAAACATCATATTAGCAAGTTGTCAGCAATTTGTAAAAGATTATCTAGAGACTATCTGCTTCCTGTACTCAGATGAAGAAGTTTGGTATCGTTTTTCTGAATTAACGAATACAGAAGCTAATTGTCTAAAGGGGACTAAAGAGTATTTTGATGAAAATCATCCCTTATTTGGATATAGAGGAACTAGGCGTTTGCTGGCGTGTCCGGATGAATTTCAGGCTGAAGCACATGTCGTTACAGAAGTTTATCAAACCAATCCCAATCTATCTGTTATCTTTCCTTTTGTCAATGATGCTGACCAATTAAACCAAGCTATTACAGTGTTGCGTCAGCATGGTTTTACTGGGAAAATCGGCACAATGGTTGAATTACCGTCAGCTTATTTTGACTTGGACAGGATACTGGAAACTAGTATTTCAAAGATTGTAGTTGGAATGAATGATTTAACTTCTTTTGTTTTTGCGACTGTGAGAAACAGTCAATGGCATGATATGGAAAGTCCAATAATGTTAGCTATGCTAAGAGATATGCAGGATAAAGCAAGGATGAAAAAGATTGACTTTGCTGTAGCAGGATATCTGAATGATTCTTTCATACAAAAAATGAATCAGTTGGGTATCGAATGCATTATCCACTATAGTTCTATTCCAGAGATTTTTAATTTAGAGATTGACCATCCAGAACATCTCAAATACATAAAAGAAGAAAGTAAAAAATTACAAAGGAGCACCCATGACACCGCAAGAAATGTGGAATGCATACAAGAAAATTAACCCCTCTATAGGAGATGAGATAGATGCCTGGGCTTTTGGAGAGAAACCAGACCTTTTAGCGGATTTGGTTTTAAAAGGCGAAAAAACAGCAACAGCTTCAGCCTACGATCTCTACGCACTAGAAGATGAACCCCTTCCGCAAGAAGGCACATTTGACATCATTTTAGATAGTCACAATCAGGCTATCTGTATTGTCGAAATTACAAGGGTTTCTGTCCAGCCCTTCAATCAAGTTTCTGCTCAACATGCCTTTAAGGAAGGGGAAGGTGACAAATCCCTAGCCTATTGGCGTCAGGTTCATGAGGATTTTTTCACCGAGTGGATGAGGGAAACCGGACTGACTTTTACTCCTGACAGCAAGGTTGTTTTAGAAGAATTTCGCAAAGTCTACCCACTCTAGACTGCAGAAGGAAGAAAGTTTTGGAAATCACCGTCCAATCCTTTTTTCTTAAGCAAAACATGATATAATAAGTTTGTTTGAAGAAGAGTAAAACTCTTAAACTTAGAATAGGAGAAAACTATGCAAGCAGTAGAACATTTTATTACGCAATTTGTTCCTGAACACTATGATTTATTTTTAGACTTGAGTCGTGAGACCAAGACCTTTTCTGGGAAGGTGACCATCACTGGTCAAGCACAGAGTGACCGTATTTCCCTTCACCAAAAAGACTTGGAAATCGCTTCTGTAGAAGTTGCAGGGGAAGCTCGTCCATTTACGGTTGACCATGACAATGAAGCCCTTCATATTGAACTTGCGGAAGCAGGTCAAGTTGAAGGGGTTATCGCTTTCTCAGGAAAAATTACAGACAACATGACAGGGATTTACCCATCTTACTACACAGTTGATGGAGTGAAGAAGGAAGTATTGTCTACTCAATTTGAGAGCCATTTTGCGCGCGAAGCCTTTCCATGTGTGGATGAGCCAGAAGCCAAAGCAACTTTTGACCTCTCTCTACGTTTTGACCAAGCAGAAGGTGAAGTGGCCTTGTCAAACATGCCTGAGATTGATGTGGAAAACCGCAAGGAAACAGGTATCTGGAAGTTTGAAACAACACCTCGCATGTCTTCTTACTTGTTAGCCTTTGTTGCGGGTGATTTGCAAGGTGTGACGGCTAAAACTAAAAACGGTACCCTTGTAGGTGTCTACTCAACGAAAGCCCACCCATTATCTAACCTTGATTTCTCACTGGACATCGCCGTTCGCTCCATCGAGTTTTACGAAGATTACTACGGAGTCAAATACCCAATCCCTCAATCTCTCCATATCGCCCTTCCTGACTTCTCAGCAGGTGCTATGGAAAACTGGGGCCTTGTCACTTACCGTGAAGTTTGCTTAATTGTAGATGAAAACTCTACATTTGCCAGTCGTCAACAAGTTGCCCTTGTTGTGGCACATGAATTGGCTCACCAATGGTTTGGCAATCTCGTTACTATGAAATGGTGGGATGACCTTTGGCTCAATGAAAGCTTTGCTAACATGATGGAATATGTCTGTGTGGATGCCATTGAACCAAGCTGGAATATCTTTGAAGATTTCCAAACAGGTGGAGTGCCTCACGCTCTTGAACGCGATGCGACTGATGGAGTTCAGTCAGTTCACGTCGAAGTCAAACACCCAGATGAAATCAATACACTCTTTGATGGTGCTATCGTCTATGCCAAAGGAAGTCGCCTCATGCACATGCTTCGTCGTTGGCTAGGTGATGCCGATTTTGCCAAAGGTTTGCATGCCTACTTTGAAAAACATCAATACAGCAATACAATTGGTCGTGACCTTTGGGATGCTCTTGGTCAAGCGTCTGGACGTGATGTCGCAGCCTTCATGGATTCTTGGTTGGAACAACCTGGTTATCCAGTTCTCACTGTCAAAGTTGAAAATGATGTCTTGAAGATTTCACAAAAACAATTCTTCATCGGTGAGCACGAAGATAAGAACCGTCTCTGGGTTGTGCCACTCAATAGTAACTGGAAAGGTTTGCCTGATACACTCGAAACTGAAAGCATCGAAATTCCTGGCTACGCAGCCCTTCTTGCTGAAAATG
Organism: uncultured Streptococcus sp.; assembly: GCA_963527705.1. GTDB lineage: Bacteria > Bacillota > Bacilli > Lactobacillales > Streptococcaceae > Streptococcus. The sequence goes on along the minus strand of CAURTW010000022.1, from coordinate 11,366 downwards.
AAGGAGCTCTTCGTTTCAATACTGAAAATACAGCCCACTACATTACCGACTATCAAGGAGATTTGTTGGATGCAGTTCTTGCTGACCTAGTTGAGCTTGATAACACAAGTAAACTGCAAATCGTCCAAGAACGTCGCTTGCTTGCTGAAGCAGGACACATTTCTTATGCAGACTTGCTTCCAGTCCTTGATAAACTCGCTAAAGAAGAATCTTACCTTGTCGTTTCAGCTGTCTCTCAAGTAATTTCTGCCCTTGAGCGCTTTATCGATGAAGGAACAGAAGCTGAAGGAGCCTTCAAAGCCTTGGTTGCTAAATTGGCTCGTCACAACTATGGCCGCCTTGGTTTTGAAGCTAAAGATGGCGAATCAGATGAGGATGAATTGGTTCGTCAGTTGGCTGTTTCTATGATGATTCGCTCAAATGATGCAGAAGCTAGTCAAGTCGCTAGCCAAATCTTCGCGGCTCACAAGGAGAATCTTGCAGGACTCCCAGCAGCAATTCGCTCACAAGTTCTGATCAATGAGATGAAACATCATGAGACTAAAGACTTGTTAGCACTTTATCTTGATACTTATACTCACGCAACAGATGCTGTCTTTAAACGTCAGTTGGCAGCTGCTCTTGCTTACAGTACAGATGCGGACAATATCCAAACCTTGATTATTTCTTGGAAGGACAAATTTGTGGTCAAACCACAAGATTTGTCTGCTTGGTACTTCCAGTTCTTAAGCCATCAAGCAACTCAGGAAACAGCATGGTCTTGGGCGCGTGCAAACTGGGCTTGGATTAAGGCGGCCCTTGGAGGAGATATGAGCTTTGATAGCTTTGTTATCCTTCCTGCACACGTATTTAAGACTCAGCAACGTTTGGCAGAGTACAAGGAATTCTTTGAACCGCAACTTTCTGACCTTGCTCTTAGCCGTAACATCGGTATGGGAATCAAGGAAATTGCAGCGCGTGTTGACTTGATTAACCGTGAAAAAGCTGCAGTGGAAGCAGTCGTTCTTCAATACGGAAATGAATAAATGAGCCTAAAATAAAAAGAAAACTCAGCTATCTCATGTAAAATGCAGAGAGTTGAGTTTTTTTTAAGGCAAATTTGGTATAATGGTTTTAATAAGGAGGAGTTTCTCATGATAAAAATCTTATTGGTTGAGGATGACCTAGGCCTGTCAAATTCAGTATTTGACTTTTTAGACGATTTTGCGGATGTCATGCAGGTATTTGATGGGGAAGAAGGTCTCTACGAAGCTGAAAGTGGCGTCTATGATTTGATTTTGCTCGATTTGATGTTGCCTGAAAAAAATGGCTTCCAAGTCTTGAAAGAATTGCGCGAAAAGGGGATTACGACTCCAGTTCTGATCATGACTGCCAAGGAAAGTTTGGATGATAAGGGACATGGATTTGAACTGGGAGCAGATGATTATCTGACCAAACCTTTCTACCTAGAAGAACTCAAAATGCGGATTCAAGCCCTTCTCAAACGTTCAGGTAAGTTTAATGAAAATACCTTGACTTATGGAAATATTGTAGTTAATTTGTCAACAAATACCGTTAAGGTTGAAGATACTCCTGTCGAATTGCTGGGGAAAGAGTTTGATTTATTAGTTTATTTCCTTCAAAATCAAAATGTTATTTTGCCGAAAACTCAGATTTTTGATCGTCTATGGGGATTTGATAGTGACACAACGATTTCAGTTGTCGAAGTCTATGTTTCAAAAGTCCGTAAGAAATTAAAAGGAACCACTTTTGCAGAGAATTTGCAAACCTTGCGTAGTGTTGGGTATATTTTAAAAGATGTTCAGTAAACTAAAAAAAACATGGTATGCGGATGACTTTAGTTATTTTATCCGTAACTTTGGTGTCTTCACTCTGATTTTTTCCACCATGACTCTGATTATTTTGCAGGTCATGCATTCGAGTCTCTATACTTCGGTGGATGATAAGCTCCACGGTCTGAGTGAAAATCCTCAGGCAGTTATTCAGCTTGCTGTAAATAGGGCAACAGAAGAGATTAAAGATTTAGAGAATGCCGCTACAGATACTAGCAAGACTGAGATAAAACCCAATGTCAGTTCCAACACAGAAGTCATTCTTTTTGATAAGAATTTTACCCAGCTCCTTTCTGGAAATCGATTTTTGGGATTGGATAAGATTAAGTTAGAGAAGAAAGAACTAGGCCATATCTATCAGATTCAGGTTTTTAATAGCTATGGACAGGAAGAAATCTATCGCATGATTTTGATGGAAACCAATATCAGTTCGGTTTCAACCAATATCAAGTATGCAGCTGTCTTGATTAATACTAGTCAGTTGGAGCAAGCCAGTCAAAAACATGAGCAATTGATTGTGATTGTGATGGCAAGTTTCTGGATTCTGTCTTTGCTTGCCAGTCTCTATCTAGCTAGAGTCAGTGTTCGTCCTCTGCTTGAGAGCATGCAGAAGCAACAGTCCTTTGTGGAAAATGCCAGTCATGAGTTACGAACTCCACTTGCAGTTTTGCAAAATCGTTTAGAGACCCTTTTCCGTAAGCCAGAAGCTACCATTATGGATGTGAGTGAAAGCATTGCATCGAGTTTGGAAGAAGTTCGAAATATGCGGTTTTTGACGACGAACTTGTTGAATTTAGCTCGTAGAGATGATGGGATTAAGCCGGAACTTGCAGAAGTTCCAACCAGTTTTTTCAATACGACTTTCACAAACTATGAAATGATTGCTTCGGAAAATGACCGTGTCTTCCGTTTTGAAAATCGCATCCATCGAACGATTGTCACAGATCAACTTCTTTTGAAACAGCTGATGACCATCTTATTTGATAATGCCATCAAATATACTGAGGAGGATGGTGAAATTGATTTTATGATTTCAGCGACTGATCGTAATCTTTATTTGCTAGTTTCCGACAATGGAGTCGGTATTTCAGCAGAAGATAAGAAGAAAATTTTTGATCGTTTTTATCGAGTGGACAAGGCTAGAACCCGTCAAAAAGGTGGTTTTGGTTTAGGTTTATCCCTAGCCAAGCAAATTGTAGATGCCCTAAAAGGAACCATTACTGTTAAAGATAATAAACCGAAAGGAACAGTCTTTGAAGTGAAGATTGCTATCCACACACCATCTAAAAAGAAAAAATAAAAATATCGCCCCAGACGGGGCGATATTTTGGATTTATCTTCTACGTTTTCGTTTTATAAAAGATCGTTGAACTTTTAAGACAAGTAAGCTGGATCCGATTGCTGCGGCAAAGGCAAAAGCAGTTGATAATTTTAATGCTAAAAAGATAAAACTAAAGATAGCAATACAGATACAAAAAACAGCGATATTAACAAAAAATAGGATTTCCTTGAGATTAGCATCAGATTGCGCTTCAGGTGTATAATCTTGATAGCGAGGAACCTGCTGGCTTAATTCTTCTTGATAGTCTACCTCATAGGATTGTAATTTTCTTACGGGCATTATTCTCTCCTTAACAGTACATACCTATTTTATCATTTTTTCAGCAGAGAATTATTACAGAAAGGTTACAAAAAGAATAAAGTCCCTTTTCAAAATCACTTTTCTTGACACCATAATGTGAAAATGATAGGATGGATAGACACTCAATACTTATTAATATTCATAATTGCTTATATTCCTAAGAAAATAGAGCTACCAAATGATTCTTTTTTACGAAAATTTGTTTCCTTGTTTTCTTGATTTTATTTAATTTGATTAGTGAGATTTGTTTTGAATACAGAGACAGATTTTCTGTCTCCTATTTTTATAGTTGTTAGGTGTCTAATTGATACCTCTTGGAAAAGTTAAAGGAGATAAGCATGTATCTTGCTATTAAAGAAATATTACAAAACAAACTTCGATATAGTTTGATTTTAACTACCATTTTTCTTATCGCTTTTATGGTCTTTTTTATGACCAGTCTAGCTCTTGGTCTTGTGCGAAACAACCGAGCAGCTATTGATAATTGGCAAGCGACGGGGGTGGTTTTATCTGACTACGCAAATGATAATTTGACGGCATCTTTTATTCCTGAAAAGGACTACAAGGATAAGAGTTCTAAAGAGGCTGCTCCACTGGGTTATATGTTCGCTGTGACCAATCTAGTCGATGATAGTGAAAAGGTCAATGTTTCCATCTTTGCTCAAGAGTGGGACGCTTTTATCTCTCCTAGTTTGACGGAGGGCCGTTATCCTGAAGGGGATGATGAGGTGGTCGTTGATCAGTCCTTTGAAAACTATGGAATGAAGTTGGGTGATGCCATTCAGCTCAATGGAAGCGAAGTAAGTTACAAGATTGTAGGGCTGACTAAAGGAAATAAGTTTTTTACTGAACCAGTTGTCTTTACGAGTTTGACAACTTATTGGACCTTACAAGGAACTTTAAAATCTAATAAATCCATCTCTGCCTTGGTATTGAAAAATGATATAGAAGTGGCTGGCGATGGACTGAAACAGATTTCCATTCCAAAAATGATATCGAAAATTCCTGGTTACACACCTCAGGTTAATGTATTTTCAGGAATGATTCTTGCTATGATTGTCATCACAGGCTTGATTGTGGGGATTTTTGTCTATATCATTACCATCCAAAAACTAGGACTTTATGGAATAATGCGGGCTCAGGGAATACAGATCAAAACCATTGTATGGTCTCTGTTCTGTCAAATCTTCCTCCTAGCTGGTATGGGGATTGCTTTAGCCTTGCTGGCAATCGGAGGAATGATTTTAGTCTTACCAGCTACCTTCTTTTTCTATCCGAGTTGGATAGCTTACTCTGTCCTAAGTTTGGTAATTTCCTTGATGGCCCTTCTAGGTGGTGTCATTTCACTTCCACGCTTGCTAAAGGTGGACCCGATTACTGCGATTGCAGAGTGATAAGGAGAATAGTATGACAGCATTGATTGAAATGACTCAAGTGACAAAAACTTACGGAGAAGGAAAGATGAAAGTCGTAGCCCTGCATGAGACGAATTTTCAGCTAAATGCGGGAGAGTTCGTGGCTATCGTTGGGCCTTCTGGCTCTGGCAAGACGACCTTTCTAACAACTCTAGGACAACTTCAGGAAGCATCGAGTGGAAAGATTCTAGTAAAGGGGAAGGAAACAGGCAGTTTGACGGAGAAGGAGAAAACAGACCTCCGTTTTAGAGAGTTTGGCTTTATTCTTCAGGCTTCAAACTTAATTCCATTTCTTACGGTCAAGGAACAGCTGGATTTGATTGACAGACTAGATAAGGGAAAAAATAGTAAAAGTGATCGAAAAGAGCTCTTTGATTTGTTGGATTTGGAAAAAGTACAAGATCAGTATCCCAAGGCATTGTCAGGTGGAGAACGTCAACGAGCTGCGATTGCTAGAGCGCTTTATAATAATCCGAGCATCGTTCTTGCAGATGAGCCAACAGCTAGTCTTGATACAGAGCGGGCCTATCAAGTAACGGAGATGTTGGCTGCCATTGCCCACGAACAAGGTAGAGGAGTTGTCATGATTACACATGATACACGCCTTCTTGATAAGGTTGACCGTATTTATGTCATGAATGATGGTCACCTAGTTGAAGAAACACATGCATAAAAAGAGAGTGAACGGTGTTGGATACTGTTCACTTTTTAATTTCAAAATTTAAAAATAAGACTGACTTTTTGTAAAACTCCCAGTATTCATAGCTGATTTTCCAGAAATGTGGTATAATTTTTCTTATGGAAAAGATTATCATTACAGCAACTGCTGAAAGTATTGAACAAGTTGAACAACTGCTCGAAGCTGGCGTAGACCGGATCTATGTCGGTGAGAAAGATTTTGGCCTTCGTCTGCCAACGACCTTTAGTTATGACGAATTGCGTGAAATCGCTAATCTGGTGCATGATACTGGTAAGGAATTGATCGTTGCGGTTAACGCCCTCATGCACCAAGATATGATGGACCGTATCAAGCCTTTCTTAGATTTCTTGGAAGAAATCAAGACAGACTACATTACGATTGGGGATGCAGGTGTCTTTTATGTGGTCAATCGCGATGGTTATTCCTTTAAGACTATCTACGATGCTTCGACTATGGTCACTAGCAGTCGTCAGATCAACTTCTGGGGACAAAAGGCTGGCGCATCTGAGGCTGTTTTGGCGCGTGAAATTCCATCTGCTGAACTCTTCAAAATGCCAGAGATTTTGGAAATTCCTGCTGAAGTGTTGGTTTATGGAGCTAGTGTGATTCACCATTCTAAGCGTCCTCTCTTGCAAAACTACTATAACTTTACACATATCGATGACGAAAAGACTCGCAAGCGTGACCTCTTCTTGGCTGAGCCAAGTGACCCAGAGAGTCACTATTCCATTTTTGAAGACAATCATGGAACCCACATCTTTGCCAACAACGACCTTGATTTGATGACCAAATTGACAGAATTGGTAGAGCATGGTTTCACTCACTGGAAACTAGAAGGGCTCTACACTCCTGGTCAGAACTTTGTTGAGATTGCAAAACTCTTTATCCAAGCGCGTAGCTTGATTCAAGAGGGCAACTTTAGCCATGACCAAGCCTTCTTGCTGGATGAAGAAGTTCGTAAACTTCACCCTAAAAACCGTTTCCTTGATACAGGATTCTATGATTACGATCCTGATATGGTTAAATAGGACATCAAAACCCGAAATAAAAATGTTCGGGTTTTTCCAGTGTATCCATGAAATAAAAACGGATACATGTTATAATAAAAATAGCTCTTTAATGGAGGTATTTAAGTGGAGAATCTGAAAAAGATGGCAGGTATCAAGGCTGCTGAGTTTGTCAAGGATGGTATGGTTGTTGGACTCGGTACTGGATCAACTGCCTACTATTTCGTAGAAGAAGTAGGTCGTCGGATCAAGGAAGAAGGTTTGCAGATTACTGCTGTGACAACTTCCAGTGTGACCAGTAAACAGGCTGAAGGACTAAACATCCCACTCAAGTCGATTGATCAAGTGGATTTTGTCGATGTGACAGTTGACGGGGCGGATGAAGTAGATAGTCAGTTCAACGGGATCAAAGGTGGTGGTGGTGCCCTTCTGATGGAGAAGGTTGTCGCAACGCCCTCAAAAGAATACATTTGGGTGGTCGATGAAAGCAAACTGGTAGAGAAACTAGGTGCTTTTAAATTGCCAGTAGAAGTGGTTCAGTATGGTGCAGAACAGGTCTTTCGTCGGTTTGAGCGAGCTGGCTACAAACCAAGTTTCCGTGAAAAAGACGGTCAACGTTTTGTGACCGATATGCGTAACTTTATCATTGACCTAGCCTTGGATGTCATTGAAGATCCGATTGCCTTTGGGCAAGAATTGGACCATGTCGTTGGTGTCGTTGAGCATGGCTTGTTCAACCAAATGGTGGATAAGGTCATCGTAGCGGGACGAGATGGTGTTCAGATTTTAACTTCAACAAAAGCAAACTAATCAACATAATAAGGAGATACACTATGTCAAAATTTAATCGTATTCACTTGGTGGTACTGGATTCTGTGGGAATCGGTGCTGCGCCAGATGCCAATAACTTTGTCAATGCAGGGGTTCCAGACGGAGCTTCTGACACACTGGGACACATTTCAAAAACAGTTGGTTTGAATGTGCCAAACATGGCTAAAATCGGTCTAGGAAATATTCCTCGCGAAACGCCTCTAAAGACTGTACCAGCTGAAAGCAATCCAACAGGATATGCAACAAAATTGGAAGAAGTATCTCTAGGTAAGGACACCATGACTGGACACTGGGAAATCATGGGACTCAATATTACCGAGCCTTTCGATACTTTCTGGAACGGATTCCCAGAAGAAATCTTGACAAAAATCGAAGAATTTTCAGGACGTAAGGTCATTCGTGAAGCCAACAAACCTTACTCAGGTACAGCTGTTATCGATGATTTCGGACCACGTCAAATGGAAACTGGAGAGTTGATTATCTATACTTCAGCTGACCCTGTTTTGCAAATTGCTGCCCACGAAGACATCATTCCTTTGGATGAATTGTACCGTATCTGTGAATACGCTCGTTCGATTACCCTTGATCGCCCTGCCCTTCTAGGTCGTATCATTGCCCGTCCATATGTTGGTGAACCAGGTAACTTCACTCGTACAGCAAACCGTCGTGATTTGGCCGTATCTCCATTTGCACCAACTGTTTTGGATAAATTGAACGAAGCTGGTATCGATACTTACGCTGTTGGTAAAATCAACGATATCTTTAACGGTGCGGGTATCAATCATGACATGGGCCACAACAAGTCAAATAGCCACGGAATTGATACATTATTGAAGACCATGGGACTTGCTGAGTTTGAAAAAGGATTCTCTTTCACAAACTTAGTTGACTTTGATGCCCTTTATGGACACCGCCGCAATGCTCATGGTTACCGTGATTGCTTGCATGAGTTTGATGAACGCTTGCCTGAAATTATCGCAGCCATGAGAGAGAACGACCTTCTCTTGATTACTGCGGACCATGGAAATGACCCAACCTATGCAGGAACAGACCACACTCGTGAATATATTCCATTATTGGCCTACAGCCCTGCCTTTAAGGGAAATGGTGTCATTCCTATCGGACATTTTGCAGATATCTCAGCGACAGTTGCGGATAACTTTGGTGTGGAAACTGCCATGATTGGGGAAAGTTTCTTAGATAAATTGGTATAAGATGAAACGCTATGCTTTACTTGTTCGGGGCATTAATGTCGGTGGGAAAAATAAAGTTGTCATGGTGCAACTTCGTCAAGAACTGACAGAGTTGGGACTGGAAAAGGTTGAGACCTACATCAACAGTGGCAATATTTTCTTTACTTCGACAGCCCCCAAAGCCCGATTGGTTGAAAAGTTAGAGGCTTTCTTTGCAGTCCATTATCCATTTATTCAGAGCTTTTCTTTACTGAGTCAGGAAGATTATGAAGAAGAGCTGAATAATCTGCCAGATTGGTGGACCAAAGATTTGGCACGAAAGGATGTCCTCTTTTACACGGAGGGTTTGGATGTGGACCAAGTCATTGAGAAAGTAGGCAGTTTGAAACTGGAAGATGAAGTGGTTCATTTTGGAAGACTTGGGATTTTCTGGGGGAAATTCTCTGAGGAATCCTACTATGCAACTGCCTATCACAAGTACTTGCTCAAGATGCCTTTTTATCGCAACATCACCATTCGCAATGCAAAAACCTTTGACAAAATCGGTCAAATGCTAAAAAAATAATAAAGGAGACACACAATGACATTTTTAGATAAAATCAATGAAACAGCTGCTTTCCTGAAAGACAAGGGAATCCAAATGCCTGAGTTCGGTCTAATCCTTGGATCAGGACTTGGAGAACTTGCAGAAGAAATCGAAAATCCAGTTGTAGTAGATTATGCTGAGATTCCAAACTGGGGCCGTTCAACAGTAGTCGGTCACGCTGGTAAATTGGTATATGGTGAACTGGAAGGGCGCAAGGTCCTGGCTCTTCAAGGGCGTTTCCATTTCTACGAAGGAAATCCTCTGGAAGTGGTGACTTTCCCAGTTCGTGTCATGAAAGTTCTTGGATGTGAAGGTGTCATTGTAACCAATGCAGCTGGCGGTATTGGATATGGGCCTGGCACTTTGATGGCTATCTCAGACCATATCAACATGACAGGTCAAAACCCATTGATGGGTGAAAACTTGGATGAATTTGGTCCTCGTTTCCCAGATATGTCTAAGGCCTACACACCAGAATACCGTGCTACTGCCCATGAAGTGGCTAAAAAACTGGGTATCAAGCTTGATGAAGGTGTCTATATCGGTGTTACTGGTCCAACTTATGAAACACCAGCAGAAATCCGTGCTTATAAGACGCTTGGAGCAGATGCAGTTGGTATGTCTACAGTTCCTGAAGTGATTGTGGCAGCCCACTCAGGCTTGAAAGTTCTCGGTATTTCATGTATTACTAACCATGCTGCTGGTTTCCAAGAAGAACTCAACCACGAAGAAGTTGTAGAAGTGACTGAACGTGTTAAAGGCGACTTCAAAGGCTTGCTTAAAGCGATTATTGAAGAATTGTAATCAAAAAAGACTTATACAGAGGTTAAATGTCTAAGTGCGAAATATAACATTTTGAATAAAGAAATGTAGAGCGTGTGTTTTGATTTGAACACGAGCGGAAAACTTTTCATAACAATAAAAGAAAGGATGGGTTAACTGTATTCATTGAACTGAATACGGGCGGAGAACTGTGTAAAAAAGATAAACTGTCTAGCATCTGAGGCGCTTCGTCAGTTTCCTATTTTTACTTTGTTCTCCGTCGCCCTTTATATCTTAATTATGTCTATCCATATTGCTGCTCAGCAGGGTGAAATTGCTGATAAAATTCTTCTTCCTGGGGATCCTCTTCGTGCGAAATTTATTGCGGAGAATTTCCTTGAAGATTCTGTTTGTTTTAACGAAGTGCGTAACATGTTTGGTTACACTGGTACTTACAAGGGCCACCGTGTATCTGTCATGGGAACTGGGATGGGGATGCCATCTATTTCGATTTATGCGCGTGAGTTAATTGTTGACTACGGTGTGAAGAAATTGATCCGTGTGGGAACAGCAGGTTCATTGAATGAAGATGTTCACGTTCGCGAATTAGTTTTGGCGCAGGCAGCGGCAACCAACTCTAACATCATCCGCAATGACTGGCCACAGTACGATTTCCCACAAATCGCTAGCTTTGATTTGCTGGACAAGGCCTACCATATCGCCAAAGAACTCGGTATGACAACCCACGTTGGGAACGTTTTGTCTTCTGATGTCTTTTACTCAAACTACTTTGAAAAGAACATCGAACTTGGTAAATGGGGAGTCAAGGCTGTGGAAATGGAAGCAGCAGCCCTTTACTATCTGGCAGCCCAACACCATGTTGACGCGCTTGCTATCATGACTATTTCTGATAGTTTGGTCAATCCAGATGAAGACACGACTGCAGAAGAACGTCAAAATACCTTCACCGATATGATGAAGGTTGGATTAGAAACCTTGATTGCAGACTAAAATGTAATAGAAAATCCTGATTTTAAGTGAAATCAGGATTTTTTCATAGATGCGATTTTTTCGGGGTCTGGTGTGACGCGGAGGGTCTTTTGTCCTGTGTAGGTTACAAAACCGGGTTTGCCACCAGTTGGTTTGTTGAGTTTTTTGACTTCTATCATATCCACTTGCACGAGATTTGACAAGCGCCCTTTGGAGAAGTAGGCAGCTAGTTCTGCCGCGTCTGTCTTGACTTCATCAGATGGATCAAGATTTCCTGAGATGACGACATGGCTTCCGGGGATGTCCTTGGCATGGAACCAAAGTTCCTCCTTGCGAGCCATTTTAAAGGTTAACTCCTCGTTTTGTAGGTTGTTTCGGCCGACATAGATGATGGTTTTGCCATCGCTT
>CAURTW010000021.1:0-22157 GCA_963527705.1 uncultured Streptococcus sp. | reverse complement strand
TTTTTTTCTTTAATCTATGGGCACAAAATCTTGGTAAGTATACTCTGCAACCAGGTCAAAGTGTTGAATTGAAAGTTTTTTCTAAAACAGAGCAGCGGGAGTATAATTCGGAATTGATTTTTTTAAAAAAAGATGAGGCTAAATTAAAATTATCTGGCCGAAAAGGATGGGGGATGAAAGGAAGTAACACGGTTTATAATGTTGAGAAGCAGTCAATAACTGAGATTATTATCTCTAAAGATGGAACAGAGCACAGAGACTTACCAAATGATAAGAGTAAAAGTATCTATTTAGAAAGTGATGGAATAGTGCTTCAAGGGGAAATAAAGGAAGTATTTGGGGTGACGGAAGAAGACCCCTACACTATCACCATCACCAATGTAGACGACAAGCCAGCACACTTTGAAGCTCAAGTGGTGGATAGGTAAAATTCTATCTCTTATTAAACATGGGCTTTTTTAGATACAAGTTTCAAAAAAGAAGCAAATATGATATACTAAAGAACGAGTATTCTATTAGAATTAGGACAAGCAATATGAAACAAACGATTATTCTTTTATACGGTGGGCGTAGTGCAGAGCGTGAAGTCTCTGTCCTTTCAGCTGAAAGTGTGATGCGTGTGGTCAACTACGACCGTTTCACAGTCAAGACTTTCTTCATCAGCCAGTCAGGTGACTTTATTAAAACGCAAGAATTTAGCCAGACTCCAGGTCAAGAGGATCGTCTTATGACCAATGAAACCATTGATTGGGATAAGCAAGTTGCACCAAGTGCCATCTACGAAGAAGGGGCAGTGGTCTTTCCGGTTCTTCATGGTCCGATGGGAGAAGATGGCTCAGTTCAAGGATTCTTGGAAGTTTTGAAAATGCCTTATGTTGGTTGTAACATCTTGTCATCTAGTCTTGCCATGGATAAAATCACGACCAAGCGTGTCTTAGAATCTGTCGGGATTGCCCAAGTTCCTTATGTGGCCATCGTTGAAGGCGATGATGTGACTGCTAAAATTGCCGAAGTTGAAGAAAAATTGTCTTATCCAGTTTTCACAAAACCATCAAACATGGGTTCTAGTGTCGGTATTTCTAAATCTGAAAACCAAGAGGAACTCCGTCAAGCTTTGAAACTTGCCTTCCAATATGACAGCCGTGTCTTGGTTGAGCAAGGGGTAAATGCCCGTGAAATCGAGGTTGGTCTCTTGGGCAACTACGATGTCAAAAGCACGCTTCCAGGGGAAGTAGTCAAGGATGTTGCCTTTTATGACTACGATGCCAAGTATATTGACAACAAGATTACTATGGACATCCCAGCCAAAATCAGTGATGATGTGGTAGCTGTCATGCGTCAAAATGCAGAAACTGCCTTCCGTGCCATTGGTGGGCTCGGTCTATCTCGTTGCGATTTCTTCTATACAGATAAGGGAGAGGTTTTCCTCAACGAGCTCAATACCATGCCAGGTTTCACCCAGTGGTCTATGTACCCACTACTTTGGGACAATATGGGAATCAGCTACCCAGAACTAATCGAGCGTTTGGTTGACCTTGCCAAGGAAAGTTTTGACAAGCGCGAAGCGCATTTGCTATAAAATGAAAGAGGGGGTAGAAGCCAGAACCATCACTGCAAGGTGACTAGAGTTCTCGAGCTTCGACCCTTTTTAAAGGAGTAGAAATGAAATTAACAATCCATGAAGTGGCCCAAGTTGTAGGAGCTAAAAATGATATCAGCATCTTTGAGAACACCCAGTTAGAGAAGGCTGAGTTTGACAGTCGTCTGATTGCGACAGGAGATTTATTTGTCCCCCTCAAAGGTGCGCGTGACGGTCACGACTTTATCGAAACATCATTTGAAAAGGGCGCTGCTGTAACCCTGTCTGAGAAAGAAATCGCAAACCATCCCTATATTCTAGTAGATGATGTGCTTACTGCTTTTCAAACTCTAGCATCTTACTATCTTGAAAAAACGGCTGTTGATGTCTTTGCTGTTACAGGTTCAAATGGCAAGACAACGACCAAAGATATGTTAGCGCACTTGTTATCAACAACCTATAAAACATACAAAACACAAGGCAACTACAATAACGAGATTGGCCTTCCCTACACAGTTCTCCACATGCCTGAAGGAACAGAAAAGTTGGTCTTGGAGATGGGGCAGGATCACTTGGGAGATATTCATCTCTTGTCTGAATTGGCTCGTCCCAAAACAGCCATCGTGACCTTGGTTGGCGAAGCCCATTTGGCCTTTTTCAAAGACCGTTCTGAGATTGCTAAAGGAAAAATGCAAATTGTTGATGGCATGTCGTCTGGTTCCTTGCTTTTGGCACCAGCAGATCCGATTGTAGAGGACTACTTGCCAACTGATAAAAAGGTAGTTCGTTTTGGGCAAGGGGCAGAGTTGGAAATTACCGACTTGGTAGAACGTAAGGATAGTCTGACCTTTAAGGCTAATTTCTTGGAGCAAGGCCTGGATTTGCCAGTGACTGGTAAGTACAATGCTACTAATGCCATGATTGCGTCCTATGTTGCCCTGCAAGAAGGAGTTTCGGAGGAGCAAATTCGTCAGGCCTTCCAAAATCTTGAATTGACGCGTAACCGTACCGAGTGGAAGAAAGCAGTTAATGGAGCAGATATTCTGTCTGACGTATATAATGCCAATCCAACTGCTATGAAGCTGATTTTGGAGACATTCTCTGCCATTCCAGCCAATGAAGGTGGCAAGAAAATTGCAGTTTTGGCGGATATGAAGGAACTGGGCGACCAGTCTATTCAGCTTCATAATCAGATGATTTTGAGCCTCTCGCCTGATGTGCTGAATACCGTTATTTTTTATGGAGAAGACATTGCTGAATTAGCCCAACTTGCCAGTCAAATGTTCCCAATTGGCCACGTTTACTATTTCAAGAAAACAGAAGACCAAGACCAATTTGAAGACCTAGTCAAGCAGGTCAAAGAAAGCCTTGGAGTCAATGACCAAATCCTACTCAAAGGCTCTAACTCTATGAATCTAGCCAAGTTGGTAGAAAGTTTAGAAAATTAAGCAAAGTGATTTTGTCAAACATTTATGTATTTTTAAATCCATTTTTGACAAATAGCATGGTATAATAATATGCAGGAAAATTTTGAATCATGAGGAAGACTAGATGAATTTATGGGATATTTTCTTTACGACCCAAGCAACAGAGCCACCCAAATTTGACCTTTTTTGGTATGTCAGTATATTTACACTCTTGGCTTTGACCTTTTATACAGCCTATCGTTATCGTGAAAAGAAGGCTTATCAACGATTTTTCCAAATCTTGCAGGCAGTTCAGTTAATCCTTCTTTATGGATGGTACTGGGTCAATCATATGCCGTTGTCAGAAAGCCTACCTTTTTACCATTGCCGTATGGCTATGTTTGTGGTGCTTTTGCTTCCTGGTCAGTCTAAATATAGGCAGTATTTTTCATTACTAGGAACATTTGGGACATTAGCAGCCTTTGTTTATCCAGTGCCAGATGCGTATCCTTTCCCACATATTGCGATTTTATCCTTTATCTTTGGGCACTTAGCTCTCTTGGGGAACTCCTTGGTTTATCTCTTGAGACAGTACGATGCACGATTGCTGGATGTAAAAAGAATTTTTCTTATGACTTTTGCCCTAAATGCCTTGATTTTTGTGGTCAATTTAGTAACTGGTGGAGATTACGGATTCTTGACAAAGCCACCGTTGGTTGGAGACCATGGCTTAGTAGCTAATTATTTAATCGTTTCCCTGGCCTTATCAGCAGCGATTACGTTAACAAAGAAAATCTTGGAACTATTTTTAGAACAAGAAGCAGAAAAAATGATTGCAAAGAAAGCTTAGAAATGAGCTTTCTTTTTTTCATAAATCTGATTTTTTATAACTTGTTTGGAAAATAAAAAAAGCTAAGGAAATAATGTGAAAAAATGGTAAGTAAATTTAGGAAAAACTAAGCACGATTGGATTTTTTGTGTTATAATATTCTGTGAATAGCTATGCCCTATTTTAGCTATATTGAATAGAAGTTTGAAACTTGGAAGAGAGAGGATGCGATGTAATGGCTAGAGATGGTTTTTTTACAGGCTTAGATATCGGAACTAATTCGATTAAAGTATTGGTTGCCGAGCATAGAAATGGTGAACTTAATGTAATTGGTGTAAGTAATGCCAAGAGTAAAGGTGTAAAGGATGGGATTATCGTTGATATTGAAGCAGCAGCAACTGCTATCAAGTCAGCTATTTCCCAAGCAGAAGAGAAAGCTGGCATTTCAATCAAATCAGTGAATGTTGGTTTACCTGGAAATCTTTTGCAAGTAGAACCAACTCAAGGTATGATTCCAGTTACATCTGATACAAAAGAAATTACAGATCAAGATGTCGAAAATGTTGTTAAATCAGCCTTGACAAAGAGTATGACACCAGATCGTGAAGTCATTACTTTTATTCCAGAAGAATTTATCGTAGATGGTTTCCAAGGCATTCGTGACCCACGTGGTATGATGGGGGTTCGTCTTGAAATGCGTGGTTTGCTTTACACAGGTCCACGTACTATTCTTCACAATTTACGCAAGACAGTTGAGCGCTCAGGTGTTCAAGTTGAAAATATTATTATTTCACCATTGGCTTTGGTTCGTTCAGTCTTGAACGAAGGAGAGCGTGAATTTGGAGCTACTGTGATTGATATGGGAGCAGGTCAAACAACTGTTGCTACAATCCGTAACCAAGAACTCCAGTTTACAAATATTCTTCAAGAAGGTGGAGATTATGTCACAAAAGATATCTCTAAAGTCTTGAAGACTTCACAGAAATTAGCTGAAGGATTGAAATTGAACTATGGTGAAGCCTACCCTTCACTTGCAAGCAATGAAACCTTCCAAGTTGAAGTAATTGGTGAAGTAGAGCCTGTAGAAGTTACAGAAAGTTACCTAGCAGAGATTATTTCAGCCCGCATTAAGCACATTTTTGAACAAATCAAACAAGAGTTGGAAAGAAGACATTTGTTGGATCTTCCAGGTGGGATTGTTCTGATTGGTGGAAATGCTATTTTACCAGGTATTGTAGAACTTGCACAGGAAGTCTTTGGCGTTGGTGTCAAACTTTACGTTCCAAATCAAGTTGGAATCCGTAACCCTGCTTTTGCTCATGTGATTAGCTTGTCTGAATTTGCTGGTCAATTGACTGAAGTGCATTTGTTAGCACAACGAGCAGTTAAGGGTGAAGATACTTTGCGTCACCAACCTATTAATTTTGGTGGGATGATTCAACGTGTTACTCAGGTAGCACAACCGACCCCTATTCAACCAGTTCAAAATACTGAGGTAGAGCAATCAGCTTCTACGAACGTAGTTGCTCCGAAAGAAGATAAAGTATCTTCTCAAAATAAACCAAAAATCGCAGATCGTTTCCGTGGCTTAATCGGAAGCATGTTTGATGAATAAAAGAGGAAAAATAAACTATGACATTTTCATTTGATACAGCAGCAGCTCAAGGTGCAGTTATTAAAGTAATCGGTGTTGGTGGAGGTGGCGGAAACGCCATTAACCGCATGGTTGACGAAGGTGTTGCAGGCGTAGAATTTATCGCAGCAAACACAGATGTACAAGCTTTGAGTAGTACAAAAGCTGAGACTGTAATTCAGTTAGGTCCTAAATTGACTCGTGGTTTGGGTGCTGGCGGTCGACCTGAAGTTGGTCAAAAGGCAGCTGAAGAAAGCGAAGAAGCCTTGACTCAAGCTATTACTGGAGCAGATATGGTCTTCATTACTGCAGGTATGGGGGGTGGCTCAGGTACTGGTGCAGCTCCTGTTATTGCCCGCATTGCTAAAGATCTAGGTGCTCTTACAGTTGGTGTTGTGACACGTCCTTTCGGTTTTGAAGGAAGCAAACGTGGACAGTACGCTGTAGAAGGAATCAATCAGCTTCGCGAACATGTAGATACTTTATTGATTATTTCAAACAACAACTTGCTTGAAATTGTTGATAAGAAAACTCCACTTCTTGAAGCTCTTAGCGAAGCAGATAACGTACTTCGCCAAGGTGTTCAAGGGATTACGGACTTGATTACAAACCCTGGTTTGATTAACCTTGACTTTGCCGATGTGAAAACAGTTATGGCAAATAAAGGAAACGCCCTAATGGGTATCGGTATTGGTAGTGGTGAAGAACGTGTGGTAGAAGCAGCTCGTAAGGCAATCTACTCACCACTTCTTGAAACAACTATTGACGGTGCCGAGGATGTCATCGTCAACGTTACTGGTGGTCTTGATTTAACCTTGATTGAGGCAGAAGAAGCTTCAGAGATCGTCAACCAAGCAGCTGGTCAAGGAGTGAACATCTGGCTCGGAACATCAATCGATGAAAACATGAAAGATGAAATTCGTGTTACAGTCGTTGCAACTGGTGTTCGTCAAGATCGTGTTGAAAAAGTTGTGGGCCATGCACCAAGACAAGCTGTTCGTCATGAACAAGTAAGCCCAAGTCATGCACACAATCATAATCGTCACTTTGATATGGCTGAAACTGCAGAAATTCCAAGTCCAGCACCTCGCCGTACAGAAACTTCTCAAACTTCAGCATTTGGTGATTGGGACTTGCGTCGTGAGACAATTGTTCGTCCGACTGATTCAGTGGTATCACCAGTTGAACGTTTCGAAGCGCCATCTTTACACGATGAGGATGAATTAGACACTCCTCCATTTTTCAAAAATCGTTAAGTAAATGAATTTGAAAGAAAATACAGAACGTGTTTTTCAACAAATAAAAGATGCAAGTCAGCAGTCAGGAAGAGAAGCCAATTCTGTTTCGGTTGTTGCTGTTACAAAATATGTAGACGTACCGACAGCGGAGGCCTTGCTTCCGCTAGGTGTGCATCATATTGGTGAAAATCGTGTGGATAAATTTCTTGAGAAATATGAAGCTTTAAAAGATAGAAATATTACCTGGCATTTGATTGGAACCTTGCAAAGACGCAAGGTCAAAGATGTCATTCAGTATGTTGATTATTTCCACGCTTTGGATTCATTAAAGCTAGCAGAGGAAATTCAAAAAAGAAGTGACCGAGTTGTTAAGTGTTTCTTACAAGTAAATATCTCAAGGGAAGAGAGCAAACATGGTTTTTCAAGGGAAGAACTATTAGAGCTCTTGCCAGAATTGGCCACCTTAGATAAAATTGAATATGTCGGCTTGATGACCATGGCTCCTTTTGAAGCTAGTAGTGATGAGTTGAAAGAGATTTTTAAAGCTACGCAGGATTTGCAACTAGAAATTAGAGAAAAACAAATTCCCAATATGCCAATGACGGACTTGAGTATGGGTATGAGTCGTGACTACAAGGAAGCGATTGAATTTGGCTCAACATTTGTCAGAATTGGTACAGCATTTTTTAAATAGGAAAGAAATATGTCTTTAAAAGATAGATTTGATAAATTTATAGATTATTTTACAGAAGATGGAGAAGATGTTGGTACTGCATATCAGCCTAAAGCTGAAGAGCCGATTGTGACTCCAGTCCCTTCTGTTCAAGAGTTGCCTCAACAAGCTGGTAGCACGCCATCTAAAGATAAAAACATCACTCGTCTTCATGCCCGTCAACAAGAGTTGGCTATGCAAAGTCAACGTTCTACTGATAAGGTGACAATTGATGTTCGTTATCCACGTAAATACGAAGATGCCACAGATATTGTTGATTTATTAGCTGGTAACGAAAGTATTTTGATTGATTTCCAATATATGACAGAAGTTCAAGCACGTCGTTGTTTGGACTATCTGGATGGGGCGCGCCACGTTTTAGCTGGTAACATGAAAAAGGTAGCATCTACTATGTACCTGCTGACACCAGTTGATGTTGTCGTCAATATTGAAGACATCAAAATTCCAGATGAATCACAAAATGGTGAATTTGGCTTTGATATGAAACGTACGAGAGTGAGATAATGATCTTTCTCATTCGTTTTGTTCAAAATGCAGTGGATATCTATTCACTGATTTTAATCGTGTTTGCTCTGATGTCTTGGTTTCCCAATGCTTATGAATCACGTCTTGGACGCTTGATTATTAGTTTAGTGAAACCGATAATAGCTCCCTTGCAACGTTTGCCCCTCCAGATTGCAGGTCTTGACTTGTCTGTTTGGATTGCGGTATTACTAGTTCACTTCCTAGGGGAACAATTGATTCGACTTTTAGTGATCTTTCTATGAACAAGATGATTTATCAACACTTTTCTAAGAATGATTCGTCTTTTATTGATAAGGGAGTAGAATGGATAAAAAAGGTAGAAGATTCTTATTCTCCTTTTTTAACACCCTTTGTAAATCCCCATCAAGAAAAGATTTTAAAAGTTCTAGCATCAACGAACGGCATCTCCTACATGAGCAGTCGGCAGTTTCTTGAAACTGAATATGTGCGGATACTCCTGTATCCTGATTATTTTGAACCCGAATTTTCTGATTTT
Organism: uncultured Streptococcus sp.; assembly: GCA_963527705.1. Taxonomy (GTDB): domain Bacteria; phylum Bacillota; class Bacilli; order Lactobacillales; family Streptococcaceae; genus Streptococcus. The sequence continues at coordinate 13,718 of CAURTW010000021.1, read as the reverse complement.
GAACTTTCCTTGCAAGAAATAGTTTATCCTAATAAGTTTGAACGCTTAACACATGCAAAAATATTAGGAACTGTTTTAAATCAGCTGGGAATTGATAGAAAGCTATTTGGTGATATCTTAGTCAATGAAGAGAGAGCACAGATTATCATTAATCGACAGTTTACTCTCCTTTTTCAAGACGGTATTACGAAAATTGCTCGTCTACCGGTTCGTCTAGAAGAACGGGATTTTACTGAGAAGATTGATACAGTGGAGGACTATCAAGAATTAGATATTTGTATCACTAGTTCTAGGTTAGATGTTTTTCTAGCTGGGGTCTTCAAGCTCTCTAGAAATCAGGCAAATCAGTTAATTGAAAAGCAGGCAGTTCAAGTCAATTACCATTTAGTTGAAAAATCAGATTATGCAGTTCAAGTTGGTGATTTGATTAGTGTAAGGAAATTTGGTCGATTGAAACTTGTTAGGGATAATGGGCAAACAAAAAAAGATAAAAAGAAATTAACGGTCCAATTGTTATTAAGTAAGTGAGGAAAATTATGCCAATTACATCGTTAGAAATCAAAGATAAAACCTTTAGCACACGCTTTAGAGGGTTTGATCAAGAAGAAGTAGATGAATTTTTAGATATTGTAGTCCGTGATTATGAAGATTTGGTTCGCTCTAATCATGATAAGGATTTACATATTAAGAGTTTGGAAGAGCGTTTGTCTTACTTTGATGAGATGAAAGATTCATTGAGCCAGTCTGTATTGATTGCACAAGATACAGCTGAGCGAGTAAAACAAGCTGCAACTGAACGTTCAAACAATATCATTCACCAAGCAGAGCAGGATGCACAACGTTTGTTGGAAGAAGCTAAATACAAGGCGAATGAAATTCTTCGTCAAGCAACTGATAATGCCAAGAAAGTTGCTGTTGAAACAGAAGAATTGAAAAACAAGAGTCGTGTCTTCCATCAACGTCTTAAATCTACAATTGAGAGCCAGTTAGCAATTGTTGAATCTTCAGATTGGGAAGATATTCTTCGCCCAACAGCGACTTATCTTCAGACAAGTGATGAAGCTTTCAAAGAAGTAGTCAGTGAAGTCTTAGGTGACTCTGTCTTGCAACAACATCAAGAGGAAGAACCAATTGATATTACTCGCCAGTTTTCTCCCGAGGAAATGGCAGAGTTGCAAGCGCGTATCGAAGCGGCTAATAAGGAACTTGCAGAAGCCGAAGCAAGAGCTGAGCAAGAACAAGTGGTTTCACCAGCTCCGGTTGTTGAAGAAAGTCCAGCTCATCCAGTTGGTCCAATGTATGAAGAGCCAGAAGTAGCTCCAAGCCATTATTCAGGACCAACACCAGCTACTGAAGCTGTAAACTCAGAACCAGGTTTTGCGGCACCGCAAGAATCTGTTACAATTTTATAAGAAATAATCTGAGAACAATATCTTATCCTTATATTTTCAGCGAGCAGGAGATGGTGTGAGTCCTGTAATCCCTAATGATAAGATTATCCTCTCAAACTATCAAGTCTGAATGAAGTAAGATTTGACGTTCCCCACGTTACGGGATAAGAGGAAAAAAGCTGAGTCTTTTTTCGAATAAAGGTGGTACCACGATTTTCGTCCTTTTTGGCAGTCGTGGTTTTTAATTTGTTATTATTTATAAAGGAGATACCATGAAACTCAAAGATACCCTTAACCTTGGGAAAACAGCTTTCCCAATGCGTGCAGGCCTTCCTACCAAAGAGCCAGTTTGGCAAAAGGAATGGGAAGATGCAAAACTTTACCAACGTCGTCAAGAATTGAACCAAGGAAAACCTCATTTCACCTTGCATGATGGCCCTCCATACGCGAACGGAAATATTCACGTTGGACACGCGATGAATAAGATTTCAAAAGATATCATTGTTCGTTCAAAATCAATGTCAGGTTTTTACGCACCATTTATCCCAGGTTGGGATACTCATGGTCTGCCAATCGAGCAAGTTTTGGCAAAACAAGGCGTTAAACGCAAAGAAATGGACTTGGTTGAGTACTTGAAACTTTGCCGCGAATACGCTCTTTCTCAAGTAGATAAACAACGTGAAGACTTTAAACGTTTGGGTGTTTCTGGTGATTGGGAAAATCCATATGTGACTTTGACTCCTGACTATGAGGCAGCTCAAATCCGTGTCTTCGGTGAGATGGCTAATAAAGGTTATATCTACCGTGGTGCAAAACCAGTTTACTGGTCTTGGTCATCTGAGTCAGCCCTTGCTGAAGCAGAGATTGAATACCATGATTTGGTTTCAACTTCCCTTTACTATGGCAACAAGGTAAAAGATGGCAAAGGTGTTCTAGATACAGATACTTATATCGTAGTCTGGACAACTACTCCATTCACCATCACAGCTTCTCGTGGCTTGACTGTTGGTGCAGATATTGATTACGTTTTGGTTCAACCTGCTGGTGAAGATCGCAAGTTTGTAGTTGCTGCAGAATTATTGACTAGCTTGTCTGAGAAATTTGGCTGGGTTGATGTTCAAGTTTTGGCAACTTACCGTGGTCAAGAACTCAACCACATCGTAACAGAACACCCATGGGATACAGCTGTAGATGAGTTGGTTATCCTTGGTGATCACGTTACCACTGACTCTGGTACTGGTATTGTTCATACAGCCCCTGGTTTTGGTGAGGACGACTACAATGTTGGTATTGCTAATGGTCTTGAAGTTGCGGTGACTGTTGACGAACGTGGTATCATGATGAAGAATGCTGGTCCTGAGTTTGAAGGTCAATTCTATGAAAAGGTAGTTCCAACTGTTATCGAGAAACTTGGTAGCCTCCTCCTTGCTCAAGAAGAAATCTCTCACTCATATCCATTTGACTGGCGTACGAAGAAACCAATCATCTGGCGTGCAGTTCCACAATGGTTTGCCTCAGTTTCTAAATTCCGCCAAGAAATCTTGGACGAAATTGAAAAAGTGAAATTCCACTCAGAATGGGGTAAAGTCCGTCTTTACAATATGATTCGTGACCGTGGCGACTGGGTTATCTCTCGTCAACGTGCTTGGGGTGTTCCACTTCCTATCTTCTACGCTGAAGACGGTACAGCGATCATGACTGCTGAAACGATTGAACACGTGGCTCAACTCTTTGAGGAACATGGTTCAAGCATTTGGTGGGAACGTGATGCCAAGGACCTCTTGCCAGAAGGATTTACTCATCCAGGTTCACCAAACGGCGAGTTCAAAAAAGAAACAGATATCATGGACGTTTGGTTTGACTCAGGTTCATCATGGAATGGAGTGGTAGTAAACCGTCCTGAATTGACTTACCCAGCAGACCTTTACCTAGAAGGTTCTGACCAATACCGTGGTTGGTTCAACTCATCACTCATCACATCTGTTGCCAACCATGGCGTAGCACCTTACAAGCAAATCTTGTCACAAGGTTTTGCCCTTGATGGTAAAGGTGAGAAGATGTCTAAATCTCTTGGAAATACCATTGCTCCAAGCGATGTTGAAAAACAATTTGGTGCTGAAATCTTGCGTCTTTGGGTAACAAGTGTAGACTCAACCAACGACGTGCGTATCTCTATGGATATCTTGAGCCAAGTCTCTGAAACTTACCGTAAGATCCGTAACACTCTTCGTTTCTTGATTGCCAATACATCTGACTTTAACCCAACTCAAGATTCAGTAGCTTACGATGAGCTTCGTTCAGTTGATAAGTACATGACGATTCGCTTTAACCAGCTTGTTAAAACGATTCGTGATGCTTATGCAAACTTTGAATTCTTGACAATCTACAAGGCCTTGGTGAACTTTATCAACGTTGACTTGTCAGCCTTCTACCTTGATTTTGCCAAAGATGTTGTTTATATCGAAGGTGCCAAATCATTGGAACGCCATCAAATGCAGACTGTCTTCTATGACATTCTTGTCAAAATTACGAAACTCTTGACACCAATCCTTCCTCACACAGCAGAGGAAATCTGGTCCTATCTTGAGTTTGAAGCTGAAGAATTTGTTCAATTGTCTGAATTACCAGAAGCGGAAACTTTTGCTAACCAAGAAGAAATTTTGGATACATGGGCAGCTTTCATGGACTTCCGTGGACAAGCTCAAAAAGCCTTGGAAGAAGCGCGTAATGCAAAAGTAATCGGTAAATCACTTGAAGCTCACTTGACAGTTTATCCAAATGAAGTGGTGAAAACTCTACTCGAAGCAGTAAACAGCAATGTAGCTCAACTTTTAATCGTGTCAGACTTGACCATCGCAGAAGGACCAGCTCCAGAATCTGCCGTTAGCTTCGAAGATGTAGCCTTTACAGTTGAACGTGCTGCAGGCCAAGTATGTGACCGTTGCCGTCGTATCGACCCAACAACAGCAGAACGCAGCTACCACGCAGTTATCTGTGACCACTGTGCAAGCATCGTAGAAGAAAATTTTGCGGACGCAGTCGCAGAAGGATTTGAAGAGAAATAATCGAATGATAGATTAAAAAAGTTTTCTGTGTGTGTATTTTAGTTTGATATAAAAGAAAATATTAAACAAAATTAATGTATAATATTAATTTTTAATGAAAAGGAAATATTGATGAAAAAGAAAACACTTGCTCAATTAGATGGTATCATTGGTTTAGTTACAGGAACTATCCTAACCATTTTGCCAATTATTATAATTATGATTGCCTCTATATTTGATGATGAAGAAGTTGTTGGTGTCATCTTAGGAATTATTTTTATTATTTTTAGTTTAGTAAAAATTGGAATTTTAATTCTAGGTATTCTCTCACTAATATACTATAAAGATGATAATAGAATTTCTATTGCACCCTCAGTCTTATTAATTGTTGGCTCTGCACTTGCATTGGTTCCATTCTTAGGATGGATAGGGGGAATCGTCATTGTTGTTGGTGCTTCATTATTTTTAGGAAGCCTCAAAAAATTTAAGGTTGAACTATAAATAGAGTTTTTGTCAACTAGAGTAAATAGAGAAACTCTAAAATTGGTTTTTTGTCAGCAGTAGTGGATTAAAGAAAAGCTAAGATAGAGAAAGGACAAATTTCGTCCTTTCTTTTTTTGATGTTCAGAGCGATAAAAATCGTTTTTTGAAGTTTTCAAAGTTTCGAAAACCAAAGGAATTTCGCTTGATAAGTTTGATGAGGTTATTGGTCGCTTCTGATTTGGAGTTAGAATAGGCTAATTGAAGGGCGTTGACGATTTTTCAATGATTTCATGATTGATGAAAGTTACTATTTTAGTTTTAAGAATTGTGGCTATTGTGTATTTCAAGGGCGATGAGCGTGTGACTCCTGCACTGTCTGTATTGTTTATCGTAGGTAGTTCTGTTGGATTAATCCCATTCGTGGACTAGATAGGAGAAATTATGACAATTATTGGCAATTCCTATACTTTGAAATTTTGAAAAAATTCGAAATTGAAGAATCATATCTTTCGAACTGAGGTGGAATGAATTGAATCTTTGTTAGAAATACTTATTACAGTATGAAGGCGGTCAGCCTTATTTTTTGTTACCAATTGACGGAAAATCTTACAGGATAAATAAGCTATTTCATTCGTAAAATCTAAAGCATTTATTTGAGACAAGGAACTCTTTTTATAGTATAATGATGGTTGTAGATTAAATAGATCAAAATATATATAGAAGTATTTTGTTTCTTGTAAGTTTATCATAGTGAGGAAGCAAAATGCTTCTTCTATTTTGAAATGGATAAAATAATAGAGAGGATATAGAATGAAAAAATTTTTTGGAGAGAAGCAGCATCGTTTTTCCTTACGAAAGTTGGCGATTGGTCTTGTGTCTGCTTCAATTTCTAGTTTATTTTTTGTGTCTATTGCTAGCGGTGGGACCGTATTTGCTCAAGAAAATGTATCTGTTCACTACAAATACGTGACGGATACAGAACTGAGTAGTCATGAGAAGGACTTGATTGTAAAGGATTTTCCTAATATTGCTGAAGATAGTGAGAGTACCTATTATCTAGTCTACCGTATGGATGAGAAAGCACAGCTAGGTCAGTTGCCCAATACAGGTGGGCAGCATAGCCTTACTAGTGTTTTAACTGGTGGAGCCCTAGCTTCGATTGGCCTCCTTATTTTTGTTGTATCCAAAAAGAAAGGCAAGAAGAAAGCCCTCTTGAATCTGATTTTAGTAACAGGGATGGGTAGTGGTTTGGTTTCTTCGGTTCAGGCTATCGAAAATCAACTTTTACTCCAGTATAATCAGGAATACCAATTATCCCAAGGAGATAGTCTGCCTTTGCCACTCACCCTATCGGGTTATACCTATCTAGGCTATATTAAGCAAGAGAAGGACGCTAGTCTGCAAGAAACTGTTGCTAGGGATCAGAAACTTGACTATACGGTTCAACCTCATTTCCAAGCAAACGAAGGTGGACAAAGGGCAGGAGATGAGCAGAAAGCTCCGTCTCCTACAATTCCTGCTGAAAATCAAACCCCTTCTCAAGATTCATCCAATCAAAATCCGTCTGGTCTTGCTAGTGTGGATCCTCAGGACGAAGTCTTGGCTGGTCGCGTGAACAAACCAGAACTCTTATACAAAGACCAAGAGATTGTAACCAAACTAGATGTTTCAGAAGTGGTTCAAGAAAATCCAGAACTAGCAGAGGGAAGCATTCGTGTCAAACAAGAAGGGCGTGCTGGGAAGAAGATTGAGCTTGTTCGCATTTTCACTGTTGAAAACCAAGAAATTTCTAGGGAAGTTCTCTCGACTAAGGTAGAAGAAGCCTTGCCACGTATAGTAGAGAAAGGGACTAAGAAGGCAGTTGCTCCGAGTGAAGCACCTCAGTCTGCAAGAAAAGGAGAGCCTGAGACTCAGGCCTCATTACCAGAATATACAGGCACTCAGTCTGGAGCAATAGTCGAACCCGAGAAAGTAGCTCCACAACCAGAGTACAAGGGAACTCAAGCTGGTGCCATCGTCGAACCGGAGACTCAGCCTTCCCTGCCAGAATATAAAGGTGAGCAATCTGGTGCAATAGTTGCCCCTGAGAAAACTGATAAACCAGCCTATACAGGCACTCAGTCCGGTGCTATTGTCGAACCTGAGCAAGTTGCCCCACAGCCAGAGTACAAAGGGATTCAACCAGGTGCCATTGTAGAACCAGAAACGGCTGATAAACCATCCTATACAGGTACCCAGTCCGGAGCGGTTGTTGAACCCGAGAAAGTAGCTCCACAACCAGAGTACAAGGGAACTCAAGCTGGTGCCATCGTCGAACCGGAGACTCAGCCTTCCCTGCCAGAATATAAAGGTGAGCAATCTGATGCAATAGTTGCCCCTGAGAAAACTGATAAACCATCCTATACAGGCACTCAGTCTGGAGCGATTGTTGAACCAGAGCAAGTAGCTCCGCTACCTGAATATCAGGGAACTCAAGCTGGTGCTATCGTCGAACCAGAGACCCATGCTTCCTTACCAGAATATAAAGGTGAGCAATCTGGTGCAATAGTTGCCCCTGAGACAAATGAAAAACCAGAATATACAGGAATTCAATTTGGAGCCATCGTCGAACCAGAAACGGCTGAGAAGCCATCCTATACAGGTACCCAGTCCGGAGCGGCTGTTGAACCAGAGCAAGTAGCTCCACAACCAGAGTACAAGGGAACTCAAGCTGGTGCCATCGTCGAACCGGAGACTCAGCCTTCCTTGCCAGAATATAAAGGTGAGCAATCGGGAGCTGTTGTAGCCCCTGAGACAAATGAAAAACCAGAATATACTGGCATTCAATCTGGAGCAATAGTCGAACCAGAACAGGTACCATCGAAACCATCTTATACAGGTACCCAATCCGGAGCGATTGTTGAACCCGAACAAATTGCCCCTCTTCCAAAATATACTGGCAATATAGAGCAAGCAAAACCAGAAAATCCGTCTGAAAAACTAAAAGAAAAAGATCCAGAAAAAACACTTGAATTAAGAAATGTTTCTGATCTGGAGTTATATAGTCAGACCAATGGTACTTACAAACAACATGTTTCTTTAGACAGTGTTCCAAGTAATATAGACACTTACTTTGTTAAGGCAAAATCGTCGTCATTCAAAGATGTCTATCTACCTGTCGCTTCAATAACTGCAGAAATAAAAAATGGACAATCCGTTTATAAAATCATAGCCAAAGCTGAGAAACTCCAGCAAGAGCTAGAGAATAAATATGTCGATAATTTCACCTTCTATCTCGCAAAAAAGGCCACAGAAGAAACAACAACCTTCACTTCCTTTAGCAACCTGGTTAAAGCTATCAACAAGAATCTCTCTGGAACCTATCATTTAGCGGCCAGCTTGAATGCCAACGAAGTGGAGTTGGGACCTGATGACAGATCTTACATCAAAGGCACCTTTACTGGTCAGTTGATGGGTGAAAAAGATGGTAAGCAGTATGCTATTTACAACTTGAAAAAGCCTCTTTTTGAAAGCTTGAGAGGGGCCATAGTAGAAAAGTTGAGCCTAAAAAATGTCTCTATTTCTGGTAAAGATGATATCGGTTCATTAGCCAATGAAGCTACGGATAACACAAAGATTAAGCAAGTTCATGTCGATGGTGTTCTGGCTGGGGAACGTGGTATCGGTGGTTTGTTGGCTAAGGCAGACCAATCAAGCATCACAGAGAGCAGTTTTAAGGGAAGAATTGTTAATACTTACGAAACGACTGCGGCATACAATATTGGTGGTTTGGTCGGTCATTTGACAGGAGGCAGAGCTTCACTGACTAAGTCAAAATCGACAGTAGCCATTTCCTCCAACACGAATAGTTCAGATCAGACTGTTGGTGGGCTAGCAGGTCTAGTAGACCAAGATGCGCATATACAGGATAGCTATGCTGAAGGTGATATCAACAATGTCAAGCACTTTGGTAGAGTTGCGGGTGTGGCTGGATATTTGTGGGATCGAAAGACGAATGAGGAACAGCATGCAGGAAGATTGACCAATGTACTAAGTGATGTCAATGTAACCAACGGGAATGCTATTACCGGTTACCACTATAATGAAATGAAGGTGGCTAATACATTCAGCAACAAAGCTAATAGAGTCTACAATGTCACCTTGGTCAGGGAAGAAGTCGTCAGCAAGGAATCATTTGTAGAAAGAGGAACAATTTTAGATGCTTCTGAAGTGACTAATAAAAAAGTAGAAATCACTCCTCTCACCCCTCCAATAGTGGAGCCCCTTTCAACAAGTGGTAGTAAAGAAAGTGATTTTTCTAAGGTGAAGCATTATCAAGCTCAGCGCGCCTTGGCTTATAAAAATATTGAAAAATTGCTACCTTTCTACAACAAGGCAACCATCGTCAAATACGGAAACCTAGTTAACGAGAACAGTCATTTATATCAAAAAGAACTCTTGTCAGCAGTCATGATGAAGGATGACCAAGTCATCACAGATATTGTTTCCAACAAACAGACTGCAAACAAACTCTTGCTCCATTACCAGGATCATTCCTCTGAAACATTCCAGCTCAAGTACCAGACTGATTTTGCTAGGTTAGCAGAATATAGTCTAGGAGATACGGGGATTCTCTATACGCCAAACCAATTCTTGTATAATCAAGAAACGATTATCCAGCAAGTCTTACCAGAATTGAAGAAGGTAAATTATCATTCAGATGCTATTAGAAACACACTTGGTATTTCACCAAAAGTGAAGCAAACCGAGCTCTATCTAGAAGAGCAGTTTGCTAAAACGAAGGAGCATCTAGAAGAAAGTCTGAGAAAACTCTTGTCAGCGGATGCTGGTCTAGTGGAAAACAATCAAGTAATGACAGGTTACATCGTAGATAAAATCAAGCGCAACAAGGAAGCCTTGCTTCTTGGTATGAGTTACTTAGAGCGTTGGTATAACTTTAGCTATGGTCAGGTTAATATTAAAGACCTGGTCTTGTATCACCTTGATTTCTTTGGAAAAGGAAATGCATCTCCGTTAGATACTTTGATTGAGTTAGGGAAATCAGGATTTAATAATCTGCTTGCTAAGAATAACGTTGATACTTATGGTATCAGTCTTGCCAGCCATCATGGAACGACAGATTTGTTTAGCACGCTAGAAAATTACCGAAAAGTCTTTTTACCAAACACTAGCAACAATGATTGGTTTAAAAAACAGACCAAAGCTTTCATTGTCGAAGAAAAATCCACTATTGCAGAGGTCAAAGCCAAGCAAGAGCAAGCAGGGACTAAGTATTCTATCGGTGTTTATGACCGAATTACTAGTAGTACTTGGAAATACCGCAATATGGTCTTGCCTCTCCTTACCTTGCCAGAAAGATCTGTATTTGTCATCTCAACCTTGTCTAGCCTAGGATTTGGCGCTTACGATCGCTACCGCAACAGTGACTATAAGGCTGGAGATGAACTCAATAAGTTTGTTGAAGATAATGCGCGTGAAACAGCCAAGCGTCAGCGAGATCACTACGATTATTGGTATCGTATTTTAGATAATCAGGGACGTGAAAAACTCTATCGTACGATCCTGCTTTATGATGCCTATAAGTTTGGTGATGATCATACTGAAGGAAAGGCTTCAACAATCGCAGACTTTGAGAATTCAAATCCTGCAATGCAACATTTCTTTGGACCAGTTGGTAACAAGGTGGTTCATAATCATCACGGTGCATACGCAACAGGAGATGGTGTCTATTATATGTCTTATCGTATGCTGGATAAGGATGGCGCTATTACGTATACCCATGAGATGACCCATGATTCAGATCAGGATATCTATCTTGGTGGCTATGGTAGAAGAAGTGGTCTTGGTCCTGAGTTCTTTGCTAAAGGCTTATTACAAGCGCCAGATCATCCAAATGATGCGACCATTACCATTAACTCAATCTTGAAACATTCAAAATCAGATAGCTTAGAAGGATCCCGTCTACAAGTCTTAGATCCGACGGAACAATTCAAAGATGCAGCCGATCTCCAGAAATACGCTCATAATATGTTTGACCTCATCTATCTGTTGGAATATCTTGAAGGGCAATCAATCGTTAAGAAACTGAATGTTTCCCAGAAAATGGAAGCTCTCAGAAAAATTGAGAACAAGTATGTGAAAGATCCAGCAGATGGAAATGAGGTTTATGCCACTAACGTAGTCAAAGAATTGACAGAAGCAGAGGCTAGAAACCTAACTAACTTTGAAAGTTTGATTGACCATAACATCTTGTCAGCTCGTGAGTACCAATCTGGCGACTATGAGCGAAATGGCTACTATACGATTAAACTCTTTGCTCCAATCTTTTCAGCTCTCAGCAGTGAGAAAGGCACGCCAGGGGACCTTATGGGACGTCGGATCGCTTACGAACTTCTGGCTGCTAAAGGATTTAAAGATGGTATGGTCCCATATATTTCCAACCAATATGAAGAAATTGCTAAACAAAATGGTCAGACAATCAATCTTTACGGTAAAAAGCAAGGATTAGTGACAGATAAGCTTGTTTTAGAAAAACTATTTGGAGGTCAGTATTCATCTTGGGCAGCCTTTAAAAAAGCTATGTATCACGAGCGCGTTGCTCAGTTTGATCATTTGAATAAAGTTACTTTTAAAGATCCGACGCAATCATGGATGAGCAATGTCACGAAAACCATTCAAAGAGTAAATGAGTTGCAAGAACTTATGGACCAAGCTGTTTTACAGGATGCTACAGGTCCTCGTTGGAGTAACTATAACCCAGAAACTGATAGTGCAGTTCATAAACTTAAGAGAGCAGTCTTTAAAGCCTACCTAGACCAAACAAATGATTTTAGAACCTCTATTTTTGCAAATAAAAAGTAATGAATTATAGCAGTTCCTAGTCAGGATGAGAGGACTTTACTTTCTGACTGTCAGAACTTGTCGATTTTAACTAGCTTTTTTGTGAAAAATTGTGTAAAATAGAATAGATAAACGAGGGGAAACCTCGGAAAATTTAAAGGAGAATCCATCTAATGGTAAAATTGGTTTTTGCTCGCCACGGTGAGTCTGAATGGAACAAAGCTAACCTTTTCACTGGTTGGGCTGATGTTGATTTGTCTGAAAAAGGTACACAACAAGCGATTGACGCTGGTAAATTGATCAAAGAAGCTGGTATCGAATTTGACCAAGCTTACACTTCAGTATTGAAACGTGCAATCAAAACAACAAACTTGGCTCTTGAAGCTTCTGACCAATTGTGGGTTCCAGTTGAAAAATCATGGCGTTTGAACGAACGTCACTACGGTGGTTTGACTGGTAAAAACAAAGCTGAAGCTGCGGAACAATTTGGTGATGAGCAAGTTCACATCTGGCGTCGTTCATACGATGTATTGCCTCCAAACATGGATCGTGATGATGAGCATTCAGCACACACTGACCGTCGTTACGCTTCACTTGACGACTCAGTTATCCCAGATGCTGAAAACTTGAAAGTGACTTTGGAACGTGCCCTTCCATTCTGGGAAGACAAAATCGCTCCAGCACTTAAAGATGGTAAAAACGTATTCGTAGGAGCTCACGGTAACTCAATCCGTGCCCTTGTAAAACACATCAAACGCTTGTCAGATGACGAAATCATGGACGTGGAAATCCCTAACTTCCCACCATTGGTATTCGAATTCGACGAAAAATTGAACGTTGTTTCTGAATACTACCTTGGAAAATAATTTGTAAAAAGAAAGCCTAGGAATACCTAGGTTTTTCTTTTTATTCTAGTATTCAACTCTTCGAAAAAGCGTTATAATGATAGTAAAGAGTGACTTAATTGTAAGAAAGAGAGAAGGACGATGGCTTATATTGAGATGAAACATTGTTACAAGCGTTATCAGGTTGGGGATACGGAGATTGTGGCTAATCGCGATGTGAATTTTGAGATTGAAAAGGGTGAATTGGTTATCATTCTAGGTGCATCTGGTGCGGGTAAGTCAACGATTCTTAACCTTCTCGGGGGAATGGATACCAATGATGAGGGGGAAATCTGGATTGATGGTGCCAATATTGCAGATTATAGTTCCCACCAGAGGACCAATTATCGTAGAAATGATGTCGGTTTTGTTTTTCAGTTTTATAATCTAGTTTCCAATCTAACCGCTAAGGAAAATGTGGAGTTGGCTTCAGAAATCGTGACAGATGCCTTGAATCCCGAGCAGGTTTTAACAGATGTGGGTCTTGCTCATCGGATGAATAATTTTCCAGCCCAGCTTTCTGGAGGGGAGCAACAGCGAGTCTCCATTGCACGCGCGGTAGCTAAAAATCCTAAAATTCTCCTTTGTGATGAACCAACTGGAGCCTTGGATTATCAGACAGGCAAGCAAGTCTTGAAGATTCTCCAAGACATGTCTCGTCAACAGGGAGCGACGGTGATTATCGTGACTCACAATAGTTCGCTAGCTCCTATCGCAGATCGGGTGATTCACATGCGTGATGCGACTGTTATGAGCGTAACAATCAATGAGCATCCACAGGCTATCGATACATTGGAGTATTAGCATGAAAAAAACATACCGAAAAGACTTGCTCCAGTCGGTGACTGCTTCTAAGGGACGCTTTTTATCTATCTTGACCTTGATGATGCTGGGTTCTTTAGCTCTAGTAGGTCTCAAAGTGACTAGCCCAAACATGGAACGTACGGCTGAGGATTATCTCAATAAAGCCAATACTTTGGATCTGGCTGTGATAGCTGATTATGGCTTGGACAAAGAAGATCAAGACGAACTAAAGACCCTTCAAGGAGCAAGTGTTGAGTTTGGCTATATGGCAG
>CAURTW010000020.1:0-24345 GCA_963527705.1 uncultured Streptococcus sp. | reverse complement strand
GAAAATTATCAAGGAAATCATACTACTGCAGGTGGTAAAGAATTAAAACCAATTCCGACTCCAATCCCTGCTCCAGAGCCTACCCCAATACCAAGTCCACAACCTGTACCAAATCCACAACCTGTACCAAATCCACAACCAACTCCAAGCAATCCAATTGATGGAAAATTGGTAAAACAGGCGATGCGAAAGGTGGTTGATGGTTATGTCTTCGAAGAGAATGGAATTTCGCGTTATATTTCTGCCAAGGAACTTTCAGCAGAAACTGTTGCAGCCATTGATGATAAACTTGCTAAACAAGAAAGTTTGTCTCATGAGTTAGGAGCTAAGAAAACCAATCTTGCATCTGGTGATCAAAAATTTTACAACAAAGTTTATGATTTACTAGCAACAGTTCATCAAGATTTGATTTCCAATAAAGGGCGCCAAGCTGATTTTGACGCTTTGGATAGACTATTGGAACGTCTCAACGATGAGTCAAGTGATAAAGTCAAGTTAGTTGATGATATCCTTGCTTTTCTAGCGCCGATTCGTCATCCAGAACGTTTAGGAAAACCAAATGCACAAATAGCTTACACAGATGATGAGATTCAAGTAGCCAAGTTGGCAGGCAAGTATACAACAGAAGATGGCTATATCTTTGATCCTCGTGATATCACCAGTGATGAGGGGGATGCCTATGTAACTCCACATATGACCCATAGCCATTGGATTAAAAAAGATAGTTTGTCTGAAGCCGAAAGAGCGGCAGCCCAGGCTTATGCTAAAGAGAAAGGTTTGACTCCTCCTTCAACAGACCATCAGAATCCAGGAAATACGGAGGCTAAAGGAGCAGAAGCTATCTACAACCGCGTGAAAGCAGCTAAGAAGGTGCCGCTTGATCGTATGCCTTACAATCTCCAACATACTGTGGAAGTCAAAAACGGAAGCTTGATTATACCTCATTATGACCATTACCATAACATCAAATTTGAGTGGTTTGACGAAGGACTTTATGAGGCACCTAAGGGGTATAGTTTAGAAGAGCTGTTTGAAACTGTGAAGTATTATGTCGAACATCCAAACGAACGTCCGCATTCAGATAGTGGTTGGGGCAATGCGAGCGACCATGTTCAAAGAAACCACAATAGTCAAGCTGCTAACAATCAAACAGAGAAACCAACAGAGGAGAAACCTCAGACAGAAAAAATTGAGGAGGAAAAACCTCGCGAAGAAAAAACGAAAAATGAGAAAGCAGAATCTCCAAAACCAAAAGAACCAGAGGAATCAGAAGAAGAATCACCATCGGAACCAGAGGAACATCAGGTTGAAACTGAAAAGGTTGAAGAAAAACTGAGAGAGGCGGAAGAGTTACTTAAAAAGATTAAGGATCCAATTCTTAAGTCCAATGCCAACGAAACTCTCACAGGATTAAAAAATAATCTGTTATTTGGTTCTCAGGACAACAATACTATTATGGCAGAAGCTGAAAAGGTATTAGTCTTGTTAAAGGAGAGTAAGTAACTATACAACTATTATAGAAGATAAAAAGGGAGCAGAATATGGATTCTGTTCTCTTTTTTATGAAATTGTGTAAAAATTCTTGACATATTTTCTAAATAAAGATAAACTATTTACTAGTTAATTAAATGGTTAAACACTAGTTAAGGAGTTATAGTGAAAAAGAGGACGATTTTAGTATTGATGACCAGTGTATTGACTCTGGTATTAGCTGCTTGTGGGCAGAAGGAAAGCCAGTCAGGTAAAGGGATGAAAATCGTGACCAGTTTCTATCCTATCTACGCTATGGTCAAGGAAGTATCTGGTGACTTGAATGATGTTCGGATGATTCAGTCAAGTAGTGGGATTCACTCCTTTGAACCTTCAGCAAATGATATCGCAGCCATCTATGATGCAGATGTCTTTGTTTACCATTCTCATACGCTCGAATCTTGGGCAGGAAGTTTAGATCCCAATCTAAAAAAATCTAAAGTTAAGGTTTTAGAGGCTTCAGAGGGAATGACTTTAGATCGCGTCCCAGGGCTAGAAGATGTGGAAGCAGGGGATGGAGTTGATGAAAAAACGCTCTATGACCCTCACACTTGGCTAGATCCTGAAAAAGCTGGCGAAGAAGCTCAGATTATCGCTGATAAACTTTCAGAGGTGGATAGTGAGCATAAAGAAACTTACCAGAAAAATGCGCAAGCCTTTATCAAAAAAGCTCAAGAATTGACTAAGAAATTCCAGCCTAAATTTGAAAAAGCGAGTCAGAAAACATTTGTAACACAACATACAGCCTTTTCTTATCTTGCTAAGCGATTTGGACTTAATCAGCTTGGTATTGCAGGTATCTCTCCTGAACAAGAACCAAGTCCAAGACAACTAACAGAAATTCAGGAATTTGTTAAGACCTATAAGGTTAAAACGATTTTTACAGAAAGTAATGCTTCTTCAAAAGTAGCTGAAACTCTTGTCAAATCAACAGGTGTGGGGCTTAAAACTCTGAATCCTTTAGAGGCAGACCCACAAAATGACAAGACTTATCTAGAAAACCTAGAAGACAATATGAGTATTTTAGCAGAAGAATTGAAATGAGGAGATTATGAAAATAAATAAGAAGAAACTTGCTGCTGGTGCAGCTGTTGTCCTTTCTTTAAGTCTTTGTATTTATGCATTGAATCAACATCAGACAGGAGAGAACAAAGATACGAATCGTGTATCTTATGTCGATGGGAAACAAGACACTCAAAAAACAGAGACACAAACACCAGAGCAAGTCAGCAAAAAAGAAGATATTCAGGCCGAACAGATTGTTGTGAAAATCACTGATCAAGGTTATGTGACTTCACACGGTGATCATTTCCATTATTATAATGGGAAAGTTCCTTTTGATGCGATTTTCAGTGAAGAACTTTTGATGAAAGATGCCAATTATCAATTGAAAGACGCTGATATTGTCAACGAAGTCAAAGGTGGTTACATTATCAAGGTGGATGGTAAGTATTATGTTTACCTTAAGGATGTGGCACATGCGGACAACGTTCGTTCGAAGGACGAAATTGAACGTCAAAAACAAGGACATACTCACGATGAATCAACATCTAATAGTGCAGTGGCGCTTGCTCAATCTCAAGGTCGCTATACTACTGATGATGGCTACATCTTTAATGTATCTGATATTATAGAGGATACTGGTGATGCTTATATCGTCCCTCACGGTGGACATTACCACTACATTCCAAAGAGTTCCTTGTCTGTCAGTGAATTGGCTGCAGCTCAAGCCTATCTCTCTGGAACTAGAAAACAAGCGAGTGTGACTGACTATCGTCCAAGTACAAATGGGACTGGTCAAACTACAAAGCCTATTCAACAGGCTGAAATACCAAGTAATAAAGCCGAGAGTCTTCAAAGTCTGTTACAGCAGCTCTATGCTCTTCCAAGTACTCAACGATATGCTGAATCGGATGGTTTGACTTTTGACCCTGCTAAGATTTCAAGCAGAACACCGAGTGGTGTAGCGATTCCTCACGGAAATCACTATCATTTCATCCCCTATACAAAGCTTTCTGCATTAGAAGAAAAGATTGCGAGAATGATTCCTCTAACTAGTGACAGTGTGAAACCAACACCATTGGAGAATCCAAGCAAACCAGCAGAAAAACCTACTCAGAAAAACCATCATCATGATGAAGACCATGATCATGGTTTTGATGCCAATCGTGTCATCAGTGAGGATGATCAAGGTTTTGTCATGTCACACGGTGATCACAATCATTACTTCTTCAAGAAAGACTTGACAGCAGAGCAAATTAAGGCCGCCCAAGATCATTTGAAAGGTAAGACGCCAGTAACACCAAGTCCAGCCCATGAAGATCACGATGAAGATCATCATGGACACCATCATGATGAAGACCATGATCACGGTTTTGATGCTAATCGTGTCATCAGTGAGGATGAACAAGGCTTTGTCATGAGTCACGGAGACCATAATCATTACTTCTTCAAGAAGGATTTGACTGCTGATCAAATCAAGGCAGCGCAAGACCACTTGAAAGGGGCAAATACAGCAACACCAAATCCAGCTCATGATGACGATCACGATGAAGATCATCATGGACACCATCATGATGAAGACCATGATCACGGTTTTGATGCTAATCGTGTCATCAGTGAGGATGAGCAAGGTTTTGTCATGAGTCACGGAGATCACAATCATTATTTCTTCAAGAAAGATTTGACAGCAGAGCAAATTAAGGCTGCACAAGACCATTTGAAAACACATCATGATGCTGAGCCTGTAAAACCTCTTGCTAAAACAGTAGAGTCTTTCTCAAGAGATGCTAGCGATGAAGAAAAGATTGCTTATATTTCGAAGACCTACGGCGTTCCACTTGAAGCTATTAGAATTTCAAACGGATTCTTTGTCTTTGGAAATCCAGACCAAGCCTACGATCCAACTCATATTCATCCATATGCTGTTCGTAAGGAACATGTTCGTTTGCCACTGCAAACTGGGAATCCAGAACTTGATTTCCTAAATGAACTCTATACCACTGCTTTGCGAGATGGTGTGTCTCCTTATAGTTTACAGGTAGAAAATGGTAGTTTTGTGATTCCTCATAGCGACCATAATCACTACATCAAGGTTCAAACTAAGGGATATGAAGTGGCTTTGAAAAACAAGATTCCAGCCCTACAATCCAATTATCAACCTGGAGCTTTTGATGAGAAGGCAGTCTTGGAAAAAGTAGATCAACTTCTAGCTGATAGCAGAAGTATCTATAAAGACAAGCCTATTGAACAAAGACAGATTGAGTTAGCTTTAGGCCAGTTTACTGAAAACATGAAGAAACTGGCAACTAACTCTACAGCAGGTTATCTTGCAACACTGGACCTCTTTGATAAGCAATATATCCATATTGATGAAAGTGTCAAACCTGTTGAAACAAGTGCTTTAGATAAGAAATATCAAGCCTTGATTGATAAAATCAATACTCTGGATACAGACTCTTATGGACTTCCAAAGAAAGATCTTCTCGTTCGACTCCAAGAAGCTAAATTGGCTAAAGATGAGGCTACTTTAGCAGCGGTTGAATCACAACTTCAAGCCTTGCAAGACTTTAATGATCGAACAGGTGTAACAACTGTAGAATACATCAAGTATTTCTACGAACACGTAAATGACGGTCGTTTGAGTGATGAACTTCGAAACAAAGTAGCTCAGTTGACTTGGACCTTGTATCAATCTCAATCCTTCCTTAAGGCAGCAGAATTGAACAAATTATTCCCAAGTATCTATCAGGCAAAACAAGAAGTGGAAGAAGCTTTGAAAGCTCAGCCAACTACTGCGAAATCAAGCCAGACAGTTCTAGATACTGAGAAAGTTGATAATCAAAGTGCCAAGACAGCTATTTATAGCTTCTTGAAAGAATTGTATGGAGACTTTATGCCTGAAGAGCATGTGAATCATGTCAGCAAGGAACAAGTAGAAAGTCTCTTGAGCAAGGCAACTCAACTCTTGGAGCAAATCCAAGAAGAAGGAATCAGACAATCCTTAGCAGAAGAAGTAGAAAATCTCAAAGCTGCCACAAACAAAGCTGATGCAGACTTGGATGAAGTAAACAGTCAGGTAAAAGATGTCTTGACTCGTATCGCTAGCGCCCTTCAACAAGAAAAGGAAAATGCTGAGCAAGATCCTCAGACACTTGTACTCTATCAAAAACTTTATGATATCCTCATGTCACTTCACGCTTACTTAGAAAACAATAAGGGTTCTGATGCAGACTTTGATAAAGTAGATGCATTACTAGATCAACTTTCTGCTAAGAGTAAAGATAAAGCCGCTTTACTTGAATTGACAAAAGCTATTCTAGTCTTGAATCAAGAAATCAAGTCAAAATCAAGCGCAAGTGAAGAAGCAAGTCCAGCGACAAATGCTGAGTCAAATGGTGATAAGACAAGTACCGAAACTGAAACATTAGCAACTGCAGAACCAAATAGTAAAACTGCAAGCGACGAAAACAAACCGAGCAACACAACAGATTCTAAACCTGCTGAACCAGCTTCAGAAAAGGAAACAACAGAATCTACAATAAGTACTGGAAATCAAGAAAAACCAGCAGAATAAAACGAAAGGCGAAGTAGCTGAGCTACCTCGTCTTTTTAGTCTTTATAAGCTACGATACCAATGATGGTATCAACTGCACGTTCCATAGTCTGAAGGCTGACGTATTCAAAACGTCCGTGCATATTTTCTCCTCCCGCAAAGATATTAGGAGTTGGGATTCCCATAAAGGAAATCTTAGAGCCGTCTGTCCCTCCACGGATTGGTTCGATTATAGGAGTGATACCCAAATCTTCCATAACTGCTTTGGCAATGGTAACTGGAGTCATGTCTTTTTCAATGACTTCTTTCATATTGTAGTATTGGTCTGTCAAGTTTAGGGTGACACGGTCGCTACCAAGTTCTTGATTCATCTTATCAGCGATTGACTGCATAGCTGCTTTACGCGCTTCAAAGGCATCTTTTTCAAAATCACGAATGATGTAACTTGCACGCGCCTCCTCAACGCTTCCAGCCACATCCATAAGATGATAGAAACCTTGGTAACCTTCAGTTAACTCAGGTCTGTCATTCTCTGGAAGTTGATTGTGAAAATCAATTGCTAGCTGAAGGGCATTGACCATCTGACCTTTGGCGGTACCAGGGTGGACATTGCGTCCTTGGAAATGCAATTCAGCACCCGCTGCTGAAAAGGTCTCGTACTGAAGTTCACCTAGTGGGCCACCATCAACTGTGTAGGCAAAATCAACATCAAAATCTTCTGCATCAAATTTATTAGCACCAACACCGATTTCTTCATCTGGACCAAAACCAACACGAATCTCACAGTGTTTGATTTCAGGATGAGCAGTTAGATATTCAATAGCAGTCATAATTTCAGCAATCCCTGACTTGTCATCAGCACCTAGCAAGGTTGTTCCATCGGTTGTGATGAGCGTTTGTCCTGGATATTTCTCAAGACTCTTAAAGTCAGCTGAATCGAGTTTGAAACCAGAATTCCCTAGTTCAATGACACCACCATCGTAGTTTTCAATTACCTGTGGATTGACTCCTTCGGCATTAAAGTCAGCAGTATCCATGTGAGATATAAAGCCAATCTTACGTGTTAAAGATGGATCATTGGCTGGTAAGGTCCCAATTGCAAAACCATTTGGTAGATAATAAACATTTTGTAATCCAACACGTTTCATTTCAGGAATAAGAATATTGGTTGCGAAATCCACCTGACTCTGCGTACTTGGAGTAGTAGTAGAGTGTTCATCAGAGCGCGTGTTGACCTTAACGTAGGTTAAGAATCGGTCCAAGAGATTGGGGTAAGTCATAAAAAACTCCTTTTGAATTCATTTTTTCCATTGTATCATAGAAATGAGAGAAAAACAAAAGACAGAAGTTAGGGAAATTCGCTATGTTGGCGTTTACTTATTAATGGATAAATGATAAAATAAACTTGATAAAAATATCACAAGGAAGCGATTATGAAAAAAGCAATTTTAATGATGACTTTCGGTTCGCCAGAAGAGATTACCTTTGAAGGTGTGGCTGATTTTTTCACAAATATTCGTCGTGGAGTGAGACCTCAAGACCACGAGATTCAAACTCTCTATGATAATTATGTACGAATTGGCGGCACGCCTCTGCAAAAAATTACCCGAGAAGAGGTTGCCTTAGTAGAAGCTAGGCTGGGGAATGAATACAGTGTATATTTTGCTAATAAGTTTTCCAAACCCTTTATTCCAGATGTGATTGGTCAGATGGAAGCAGACGGAATCGAGCAGTGTATTTGCTTGATTTTGGAGCCCCATTATTCTTTTTACTCTGTCATGGGATACGAGAAATTTTTAGAAAGCAAACAAATTAAATTTTTAGTTATCAAGGACTGGTATCAAGAAGAAGCGCTCTTAAACTATTGGGCAGATGAAATTGCTAAGATTTTAAAAGAAGAAGTAAAGCAGAATAGCTTTAAAGTCATCTTTTCAGCCCACAGTGTCCCCATTTTTGCCTTGGATTTTGGTGATCCTTATATCGATCAAATTTTTAAAAATAGCAGGCTAGTCGCTGAAAAACTAGGTTTGAGTTCTGAGCAATATACTAACACATGGCAAAGTGAAAGTGATATCGGGATTCCATGGATTAAGCCAGATGTCTTGGAGTATCTTAAAGAACGGAAAGAACATCCAGACCATTATATTTTTGTACCTATTAGTTTTATCAGTGAGCACATTGAAGTCTTGTTTGACAACGATGTAGAATGTTATGACTTGTGTCAGGAATTGGGGGTGAACTATCATCGTCCACCAATGCCAAATACAGATTCTCGTTTGATTGATGCCTTGGTTAATACCGTCAGAGCTAATGAGGACAAAGAATTTAAGGAATTTCTCCCAGAAGAAGAAACCTTTGATGAGTTAGTTCCTTCAGATGAGACGAAAAATATCTTGGCCGAATCTCAAGATTTACAAATGCCAGAATTTGTGAAAAAATTGATTGAGAAAAAAGGTCGTGAAAATGTTAAGATGCCTTATCTTATTAAGAAAATGCTTGAGAAAGCAGGCAAGTTACCGAAAGAGTAAAGAAAAAAGGATTTAGCTTTGTGCTAGATCCTTTTAATCGATTATTTTTTCTCAAGAAGAGCTTTGATTTCTTGAAGTACTTCCAATTCAGTTGGTCCAGATGGAGCTTCTTCAACAGTTTCTTCTTTCTTAGTAAGGCTTTGGGCTTTTTCCATAGCTTTAATAACGAAGAAGAGAACAGTACCTACAACAAGGAAGTTGATAATAGCACTCAAGAATTTACCATATGTAACACCATTCCATGCAAGCTCAGCGATGTTTTGTACTTTCGCAGCTTCCAAAGCTGGGTTCAATAGAAGTGGAGTGATGATATCGTTAACAAATGAAGTAACGATAGCACCAAATGCAGAGGCAATGATCACACCGACAGCAAGGTCAACAACATTACCACGAAGCAAAAATGCTTTAAGATCCTTTAACATTTTCATAAATTCCTTTCCTAATTTTCTGATTTATTATATCCTAAATTGTGACAAAAAGCAACTTGAACGCTCAAAGTGGTCAGTTGCCCCCTTTAAAAATATAGATTTTGCTGAAAATATAGTTTAAAATGATGATCAAGATTTGTGCTAGAATAGTTTCAATCGTATTAACCCTATCTATATTAAATTCGACAAACTGGCCAATAATATCAGGGAAAGTTGTAACAAAGATATAAGTTAAAAGAACGTCAAGACCAAGAGTAGAAAGACGAGCTAAGAAAAACTTAGCCAGGCGGGTTGGCCAATTCCTTCTCTCTTGTTTAAAGACGATTGTATCATTTGTGAGAAAGGCAAAGAGAATCCCGATAATATTTGCGAGGGCAGTTGCGAGGATTTCCTGGTGGCTGATATGGTAAATAACCAAACGTGATACAATAGAAATCAAAGTCGTAGCACCACCGAAAAATAGGTAGGAGAGAATCTCGTTATCAAAGAAAGCTTTTATTAGTCTTTTCATGATTTTAGTATAGCATAAAGCGGGCTAATGTGCTATACTAGTAAGGTTGATAACCTCAACCCTTGGTGCTTAGCTTCTTTCACCAAGCATATTTTACGCGGGAAACCGCTAAAGGAGAAAACATGAAAAAATTAACTGTTCGTGACATGGCAGACATCGCTATCGTTGCTGCGATCTATGTAGTTTTGACTATTACGCCACCAATCAATGTTCTTAGTTTTGGGGTGTATCAGTTCCGTATTTCAGAAATGTTGAATTTCTTGGCATTTTACAACCCTAAATACATTTTCGGTGTGACAATTGGATGTATGATTGCTAATTTATTTAGTAGTTTTGGCCTAATAGATGTCTTTGTCGGTGGAGGTTCTACCTTAGTTTTCCTTAGTCTAGGGGTATGGCTCTTTGCAAAATACAGCAAAAATTACCTCTTTAACGGATTGATTCGAAAAGATCATTTCTTCTTTTCAATCCTCTTTTCAATTTCTATGTTTACTATCGCTGCCGAGTTGAATATCGTAGCGCAATTACCATTTTTCCTTACTTGGTTTACAACAGGGATTGGTGAATTTGCCTCATTAATTATTGGTGCAATTATCATTGGTAAAATTGGTCGTCGAATCGATTTAAGTAAATAGAACAAGATAAGCTGGGTAACTCTTACCTGGCTTTTTCTTATGGAAAATTTCTAAGGAAACTTGACAAGTTTTGCTAACTATAGTATACTTTTTAGGTAAGCTGATTTAGCTCAGTTGGCAGAGCGCATCCATGGTAAGGATGAGGTCGCCGGTTCAATCCCGGCAATTAGCATGATATTTACAGGGAAACTCTTGAGCACAAGAGTTTTTTTCTTATACTCGCGAGAAAAAATTCTGACTTTTGTATAATAAAAGTCATCCTGCAAAAATTTCTTATTGACAAAACCACTTATTTCTAGTAATATAATAGACGCGATGAGTCGATAGGTAGTTTTCGGACTACTATTGAGCATAAGGAGGTCATAACGCAGGAGCGGACCTTGATGAGTTGTGTGAACCTGCTCATCACATGAAGATGCCTCTTAGTCCCTGGTCAATGACTGGGGATTTTTAATTTTCAGAAAATATAACCCAAAAATGCTTTTCAATTTCTGGAAAAAGTAGTATAATACATCTATTATAGAAATTTTTAGAAAATTCCGAAAGAGGTTATTTATGGGATATACAGTTGCTGTAGTCGGCGCGACAGGTGCTGTCGGAGCTCAGATGATAAAAATGTTGGAAGAATCAACACTTCCAATCGATAAAATCCGTTACCTTGCTTCTGCTCGTTCAGCAGGCAAGACTTTGAAATTTAAAGATCAAGATATTACAATTGAAGAAACGACTGAAACAGCTTTTGAAGGAATTGACATTGCTCTCTTTTCGGCAGGTGGTTCTACATCAGCTAAGTATGCACCATACGCAGTAAAAGCTGGCGCGGTAGTAGTAGATAATACATCTTACTTCCGTCAAAATCCAGATGTTCCTTTGGTTGTTCCAGAGGTCAATGCTCATGCACTTGATGCCCACAACGGGATTATTGCTTGCCCTAACTGTTCAACAATCCAAATGATGGTGGCGCTTGAACCTGTCCGTCAAAAATGGGGCTTGAATCGTATCATCGTTTCAACTTACCAAGCCGTCTCAGGTGCTGGTATGGGAGCAATTCTTGAGACACAACGTGAACTTCGTGAAGTCTTGAATGATGGTGTAACCCCACGTGATTTGCATGCGGAAATCTTGCCTTCAGGTGGGGATAAGAAACATTATCCTATCGCCTTCAATGCTCTTCCACAAATTGATGTCTTCACTGAAAATGATTACACTTACGAAGAGATGAAGATGACTAAGGAAACTAAGAAAATTATGGAAGATGATAGCATTGCAGTGTCTGCAACATGTGTGCGTATTCCAGTCTTGTCAGCTCACTCTGAGTCTGTTTACATCGAAACAAAAGAAGTGGCTCCAATCGAAGAAGTAAAAGCAGCTATCTCAGCCTTCCCAGGTGCTGTCCTTGAAGATGATGTAGCTCATCAAATCTATCCTCAAGCCATCAATGCAGTGGGTTCGCGTGATACCTTTGTTGGTCGTATCCGTAAAGACTTGGATGCTGAAAAAGGAATCCACATGTGGGTTGTTTCAGATAACCTTCTCAAAGGTGCTGCTTGGAACTCAGTTCAGATTGCTGAAACTCTTCACGAACGTGGCTTGGTTCGTCCAACGGCCGAATTGAAATTTGAATTAAAATAGTCATATCGTTTAGGAGTTCAGATGAACTCCTTCTTTGAAATAGAGAGGTGTTTCTCATGTCTTATCAAGATTTAAAAGAGTGTAAAATCATCACAGCCTTTATTACCCCTTTTCATGAGGATGGTTCCATCAACTTTGATGCCATTCCAGCCTTGATTGAGCATTTATTGGCCCATCACACAGACGGCATTCTTCTAGCTGGAACGACTGCTGAGAGTCCGACCTTGACCCACGATGAGGAGTTGGAACTCTTTGCGGCTGTACAAAAGATTGTTAATGGACGTGTTCCTTTGATTGCGGGTGTAGGTACCAATGATACGCGTGACTCGATCGAGTTTGTCAAAGAAGTAGCAGACTTTGGTGGCTTCGCTGCTGGACTTGCTATCGTACCATACTACAACAAACCTTCTCAAGAAGGTATGTATCAGCACTTTAAAGCTATTGCAGATGCTTCTGACTTGCCTATTATCATCTATAACATCCCAGGACGTGTGGTTGTCGAATTAACTCCAGAAACCATGCTTCGTTTGGCTGACCATCCAAATATCATTGGTGTCAAGGAATGTACTAGTTTGGCCAATATGGCTTACTTGATTGAGCATAAACCAGAAGAGTTCTTGGTCTATACTGGTGAGGATGGAGATGCTTTCCATGCCATGAACCTTGGTGCAGATGGAGTTATCTCTGTTGCATCCCATACAAATGGAGATGAGATGCACGAGATGTTCACTGCCATTGCAGAAAGCGATATGAAGAAAGCTGCAGCTATTCAACGTAAGTTCATTCCTAAAGTCAATGCCCTCTTTTCTTATCCAAGTCCTGCTCCAGTTAAGGCAGTTTTGAACTACATGGGATTTGAAGCGGGACCAACTAGATTACCTCTAGTTCCAGCACCAGAAGAAGATGCCAAACGCATTATCAAAGTTGTCGTAGATGGCGACTATGAAGCAACTAAGGCAACCGTAACAGGAGTCTTAAGACCAGATTACTAATAAAGACAATAAAATCCATGACCGAATGAACGATCATGGATTTTTCTTATTTTCCTAAACAGAATTGGCTAAAGAGTTGGGTAATGAGTTCATCAGGAGCAGCATCTCCAGTGATTTCTCCGAGGATTTCCCAAGTACGGGTCAAGTCAACTTGAAGCAAATCAACTGGCATCCCCAGTTCAAGACCTTCATTAACAGCTTGTAGGCTTTCAACAGCCTTCTCAATCAAGGAAATATGACGGGCATTTGACAAGTAGGTAGCATCTTGCTCAACAAAACCAGCATTTTCAAAGAAGAGGTTGTTGATTCGCTCTTCAATCTTGTCGATGTTTTGGTTTTTAAGGACTGAAATACGAATAACGTCTTCAGGTAGTTCCGAAGTTTCAATCGCTTCAGGCAGGTCGGTTTTATTAAGAAGAATAATACGGTTTGTATCTTGGCTAATCTCAAGAAGTTGTCGGTCTTGGGCAGTTAAGGGTTCGCTAGCGTTTAGTACTAGCAGAACCAAGTCAGCTTCCTTAAGAGCTTTTTTCGAACGCTCAACTCCAATTTGTTCAACGATATCATCCGTTTCACGAATACCAGCTGTGTCAATCAATTTTAGAGGAACACCGTTGATGTTGACGTATTCTTCGATGACATCTCGAGTTGTACCAGCAATATCGGTTACGATTGCCTTGTCTTCACGCAAGAGGTTGTTGAGAAGGCTTGATTTCCCAACGTTGGGGCGTCCGATGATAGCTGTTGAAATTCCCTCACGGAGGATTTTACCGCGACGTGCTGTTCTAAGGAGATTGGTTAGTAATTGTTCAAACTCCATAGTCTTCTCTCGGATAACAGCAGTAGTGGCTTCCTCAACATCGTCGTACTCAGGATAATCAATATTAACCTCGACTTGGGCAAGTGTGTTAAGGATTTCTTGACGGGTATTATTGATAAGATCAGAAAGGGAACCATCAAGTTGTTTGACCGCGATGTTCATGGCCTTGTCTGTCTTGGCGCGGATGATATCCATGACCGCCTCAGCCTGAGTCAAGTCCACACGTCCATTTAGGAAGGCACGCTTGGTAAATTCACCAGGTTCTGCCAACCGAGCTCCTTCACGGATAGCTAGCTGGAGAATCTCATTGGTCACCGCAATCCCACCATGGGTGTTAATCTCGATAATATCTTCACGAGTGAAGGTTTTTGGAGATTTCATAGCCCCAATCATGACTTCGTCCATGACTTTACCAGTCAGAGGATCAATAATGTGACCGTAGTTGAGAGTGTGGCTGGCAACCTTGTTCAAGTCTTTTCCTTTAAAAATCTTTTGCGCAATAGCAAAACTTTCTGTTCCGCTCAGGCGGACAATACCAATAGCCCCTTCACCTAGTGGAGTAGAGATAGCAGCGATGGTATCAAATTCACGTGTAATCATACTATTTCCTTTTGTATTTCTTTTCTTAGGATAGGTATCCAAGCATCTCTTCAAATTGTAACAAAATTAGACTATTTCTTCAATGGATGCTACTTGGAGATTGAAAAAGCCTAAGCAATTCTGCTTAAGCTAGTTTATTTGGTGCGCATTTCCCCTTGTGGGAAGTAAGTTCCTTCTGGCATGTCGTTGATGATGACATGAACAGCAGATTGAGGTGCTCCAGTGTTACGGACAACAGCTTCCGTCACTTCCTTAGCAAGAGCTTTCTTTTGCTCGAGCGTGCGACCTTCAAATAAATCGATGCGTACAAATGGCATAATAGCTTCCTCCACTAGTTTTTGATTTCTTCTATTTTACCACATTTTGCCGTTTAAAGCTTCAGAAAATTATGATATACTAGAATGTAGCAAAAATTTAGAAATGGACGTGAAATAGAAGCATGGCACAGTTGTATTATCGTTATGGGACCATGAACTCTGGTAAGACGATTGAGATTCTCAAGGTGGCCTATAACTACGAGGAGCAAGGAAAGGGAGTTGTGATTATGACTTCGGCTCTGGATACGCGTGACGGAGTTGGCTATGTATCCAGTCGGATTGGTATGAAACGCCCAGCTATTGCGATTGAGGAAACGACGGATATCTTCGGCTATATCCTAGATTTACCTGAAAAACCTTACTGTGTGTTGGTCGATGAGGCTCAATTTCTCAAGCGTCACCATGTTTACGACCTAGCTCGTGTTGTTGATGAGTTAGACATACCTGTCATGGCTTTTGGTTTGAAGAATGACTTTCGCAATGAATTGTTCGAAGGTTCCAAATACCTCTTGCTCTTAGCAGACAAGATTGACGAAATCAAGACCATTTGTCAGTACTGTAAGAAAAAGGCGACTATGGTGTTGCGTACGCACGATGGTGTGCCAGTCTATGATGGCGAACAAATTCAAATCGGTGGCAATGAAACCTATATCTCGGTTTGCCGTAAACATTATTTTGCGCCAATGATAACCTCTAACAAGGAGCAAAACTATGACAATTGAACTAAGAGATGTTACAATGGAAAATTATTTTGATGTTTTGAATTTGGATGTCAAGGAATATCAAAAACAATTCATTGCAACCAACGCAATTAGTTTAGCTGAAGCATATGTCTACACTAAAAATGGAGATTTTGTAGCTCCATTGGCAGTTTATGATAATGATGCAATTATAGGTTTTGTGATGATAGCTTATGATAAAAAGATCGGAATTAGTAGTGGAAATTATTTACTATTTCGTTTTATGATTGATAAGAATTTTCAAAATCAAGGATATTTTAAACCAATTATGGATAAAGTGCTGGACTATGTTCGGATAGCGCCAGCAGGTTTAGGCAATAAACTTTGGTTGTCTTATGAACCAGAAAATGAACATGCAAGATCTTGTTACCTCAGTTATGGATTTAAAGAAACTGGGGAAATATTTGAGAACGAAGTAGTAGCAATCTATGATTTAACAATTGAGAAAGTAAGGAGAAAAAATGAACATCTATGATCAACTACAAGCTGTAGAAGACCGTTATGAAGAATTAGGAGAATTGCTCAGTGACCCTGATGTGGTATCTGATACCAAACGTTTCATGGAATTGTCCAAAGAAGAGGCTTCCACTCGCGATACGGTAACAGCCTACCGTGAGTACAAACAAGTCCTTCAAAACATCGTTGATGCCGAAGAGATGATTAAGGAATCAGGCGGAGATGCGGACTTGGAAGAAATGGCCAAGCAAGAGCTCAAAGATGCCAAGGCTGAAAAAGAAGAATACGAAGAAAAATTGAAAATCTTGCTCCTTCCAAAGGATCCAAACGATGACAAGAACATCATCCTTGAAATTCGTGGAGCGGCTGGTGGTGACGAAGCGGCACTTTTCGCCGGAGATTTGCTAACTATGTACCAAAAGTATGCGGAAGCCCAAGGCTGGCGCTTTGAAGTCATGGAAGCTTCTATGAATGGTGTCGGTGGTTTCAAGGAAGTGGTTGCTATGGTTTCTGGTCAATCTGTATATTCTAAGCTTAAGTACGAATCAGGTGCCCACCGTGTGCAACGTGTCCCTGTGACAGAAAGCCAAGGTCGTGTCCACACTTCAACTGCGACAGTTCTTGTTATGCCTGAAGTCGAAGAAGTAGAATACGATATTGATCCAAAAGACCTTCGTGTTGATATCTACCACGCATCTGGTGCTGGTGGACAGAACGTCAATAAGGTTGCGACTGCCGTTCGTATCGTTCACTTGCCAACCAATATCAAGGTTGAGATGCAGGAAGAACGTACCCAGCAGAAAAACCGTGAGAAGGCCATGAAAATCATCCGTGCGCGTGTTGCTGACCACTTTGCACAAATTGCCCAGGATGAACAAGACGCTGAACGTAAGTCTACTATCGGTACTGGTGACCGTTCAGAACGTATTCGTACATATAACTTCCCACAAAACCGTGTCACAGACCACCGTATTGGCTTGACTCTCCAAAAACTAGATACCATCTTGTCTGGTAAATTGGATGAAGTTGTGGATGCCTTGGTTCTTTATGACCAAACACAAAAATTAGAAGAATTAAACAAATAATGAAATTAGCTCAATTATTTTCAGATTTTGAAGAAGAGTTGATAAGACAAGGAGAGGAAGCTGAAAGCCTCTCTTTTGTCTATCGTAGCCTGAAAAATCTTTCTTTTACAGATTTTGTCTTTGCCCTCCAGCAAGAGGTAAACAAGGAAGAAAAACAATTTGTAAAAGGAATTTTCCAACAGTTAGCAGCTCATAAACCAGCCCAGTATATCATTGGTCATGCAGATTTTTATGGAATGCAGCTAAAAGTGGATGAGCGTGTTTTGATTCCTCGTCCAGAGACTGAGGAGCTGGCTGAGCTTATCCTGGCTGAGAATCCTGAGACGAATCTTTCAGTTCTGGATATTGGAACAGGTAGTGGAGCTATTGCTCTCGCTCTAGCAAAAAACAGACCAGATTGGTCAGTGACAGCAGCGGATATTTCCCAAGATGCTTTAGATGTAGCTAACGAAAATGCTAAAAATCAAAATCTTCAAATATTTTTAAAAAAATCTGATTGTTTTACAGAAATTTCTGAAAAATATGATATAATTGTTTCCAATCCACCCTATATCTCTCGTGAAGATGAGTCAGAGGTCGGCTTGAATGTTTTGCATTCGGAGCCTCATCTAGCTCTCTTTGCAGACGAAGATGGCCTAGCTATTTACCGTAGAATTGCGGAAGATGCAAAAGACTATCTCAAAGACGGTGGTAAGATTTACCTTGAAATTGGATACAAACAAGGTCAAAGTGTTCCTGAACTTTTTAAGAAATATCTTCCTGAAAAGCGAGTTCGAACACTCAAGGACCAATTTGGTCAAGATAGGATGGTCGTGGTTGATGATGGACAGGATTAGACAAGAGTTGGAAAATGGTGGAGCGGTCGTTCTACCTACGGAGACTGTTTACGGTCTTTTTGCTAAAGCCTTAGATGAAAAAGCAGTTGACCATGTTTACCAGCTCAAACGTCGACCTAGAGATAAGGCACTTAATCTCAATATCGCCTCTCTAGAGGACATCTTGCACTTTTCTAAGAATCAGCCAACTTATCTACAAAAACTTGTAGAGACCTTTTTACCAGGTCCCTTGACCATTATTCTCGAAGCCAATGACCGAGTTCCCTATTGGGTCAACTCTGGTCTTGCAACTGTCGGATTTCGGATGCCGAGTCACCCCATTACACTTGATTTGATTCGAGAGACAGGTCCTTTGATTGGGCCGTCTGCCAATATCTCGGGTCAGGCGAGTGGAGTGACCTTTGCTCAAATTCTAGAGGATTTTGACCAAGAGGTTTTGGGTCTGGAGGACGACGCTTTTCTAACTGGACAGGATTCGACTATTTTGGATTTGTCTGGAGACAAGGTGAAAATCTTGCGCCAGGGGGCGATTAAGCGAGAAGATATTCTTGCTCGGTTGCCAGAGATTTCTTTTGAGGAGGAATGAGATGCTAAGAGATTTGCAAGAAACAGATGTGAATGCTATATGTGAGATTAACCAAGAGGCTTTGGGTTATTCTTTTAGTCCAGAGGACACAGCTAGTCAACTAGCTAAATTATCTCAGGATTCTCATCATTTCCTACTTGGCTATGAGGATGCAGCCAGTCATGTCCTACTTGGCTATGTCCATGCTGAAGTTTATGAATCCCTTTATTCCAAAGTAGGATTTAATATCTTAGGCTTAGCGGTTTCGCCTCAAGCACAAGGGCAAGGTATCGGTAAAAGCTTACTGCAAGGGTTGGATCAAGAAGCAAAAAGACGGGGGTATGGGTTTATCCGCTTAAACTCTGCTGATCATCGTCTGGGAGCTCATGCATTTTATGAAAAAGTTGGTTATACTTGTGATAAAATGCAGAAACGGTTTATTCGCATCTTTTAGTTTATTTTCTTATTGGAAAAACAAACTAAAGGACCAGTCACACTATAAAGGAGAAGACCTATGATTTTTGACAAAGACGATTTTAAAGCATACGATGCTAATCTCTGGAATGCTATTGCCAAAGAAGAAGAACGCCAACAAAACAATATCGAGTTGATTGCTTCGGAAAACGTGGTTTCCAAGGCTGTTATGGCAGCTCAAGGGTCTATCTTGACAAACAAATATGCCGAGGGTTACCCAGGACGCCGTTATTATGGTGGAACTGATGTAGTAGACGTGGTAGAAACTTTAGCTATTGAACGTGCAAAAGAAATTTTCGGTGCTAAATTCGCCAATGTCCAACCTCACTCAGGAAGCCAAGCCAACTGTGCGGCTTACATGGCCTTGATTGAGCCAGGTGATACCGTTATGGGGATGGATTTGGCAGCAGGTGGACACTTGACCCACGGAGCTCCAGTTAGCTTCTCTGGTCAAACCTACAACTTTGTTTCTTACAGTGTGGATCCTGAAACGGAACTCTTGGACTTTGATGCTATCTTGAAACAAGCCCAAGAAGTAAAACCAAAATTGATTGTAGCAGGTGCTTCAGCCTATTCTCAAATTATCGATTTTTCAAAATTCCGTGAAATTGCTGATGCTGTTGGAGCTAAGCTCATGGTGGACATGGCTCATATCGCTGGTTTGGTTGCTGCTGGTTTACACCCAAGTCCGGTACCATACGCTCATATCACTACAACAACGACTCACAAAACCCTTCGTGGACCTCGTGGTGGTTTGATTTTGACTAATAACGAAGAACTTGCTAAGAAAATCAATTCAGCTATTTTCCCAGGTATTCAGGGCGGTCCTTTGGAGCATGTTGTTGCTGCTAAGGCAGTTTCCTTCAAAGAAGTTTTGGATCCAGCCTTCAAGGAATATGCTGCCAATGTCATCAAAAACAGCAAGGCTATGGTTGAAGTCTTCTTGCAAGACCCTGATTTCCGTATCATTTCTGGCGGTACTGAAAATCACCTCTTCCTTGTTGATGTGACTAAGGTTGTAGAAAACGGAAAAGTTGCTCAAAACTTGCTGGATGAAGTCAATATTACCCTAAATAAAAACTCAATTCCATACGAAACCTTGTCACCATTCAAGACAAGTGGGATTCGTATCGGATCTGCAGCCATCACTGCGCGTGGATTTGGTGAAGAAGAGAGTCGCAAAGTTGCTGAACTGATAATTAAAACCCTTAAGAATGCAGAAAATGAGGCTGTATTAGAAGAAGTGAGAAGTGCAGTCAAAGAATTGACAGATGCCTTCCCATTATACGAGGACTAAAATTTTTATGGACATTTATATTAAGAAAGCTATTATCCATCAGTTTAGCCCGGATGATACCGAGCTGTTCCTAGCGGATAAGCTTCTCAATATTACTCCAAAAATCGAAGAATACTTGCGTAAAAAAATTGAGCGTGTGTATTCAGATGAAGCCAAGACTGGGATTTTCGAGGAAGAAAATCCCTTCTTCAATCATATCACAGACGATTTGTTGGAGACATCAGTCACACTGGCTAATCTCTGGAAAGAAGAGTTCAGTATTTCTGAAAATCTCAAGACCAATGACTTGATTTTTGTGCAATTTTCTAAAGAAGGCGTGGAACATTTCGCTTTCTTGCGAATTGCCCTGCGTGAGACCCTGACCCACCTCGGAGGAGAGGTCGATAATCCAATCAAGCTGACTCAGAATAACCTGCCTGGATTTGGAACGGGTGCTGATGAGGCCTTGGTGGTCAATCTTCAGAGTCGCAAGTACCATCTGATTGAAAAACGCATCAAGTACAATGGGACTTTCTTGAACTATTTTTCAGACAATCTTCTTGCCGTTTCCCCTAAGATTTCTCCCAAGAAATCCATCAAGGAACTGGAAAAAACGGCCCAGAGAATTGCTGAGACTTTTAACACAGATGATTTTCAATTTCAATCTAAGGTCAAATCAGCGATTTTCAACAACCTAGAAGAAAGCAATGAATTGTCACCTGAAAAATTGGCCAACGACCTTTTTGACAACAATCTGACGGCTCGTTTGAGCTTTATTGACCAAGTTAAGGAAGCTGTACCAGAGCCTGTTCAATTTGATGAAATTGATGCCAGTCGTCAGCTTAAAAAATTTGAAAACCAAAAACTTTCCTTGTCAAATGGAATTGAGCTCATCGTTCCTAATAACGTCTATCAAGACGCCGAGTCTGTTGAGTTTATCCAAAACGACAATGGAACCTACTCTATCTTAATCAAAAATATCGAGGATATCCAAAGTAAATAATGTTTAAACGAATTCGAAGAGTGCTTGTACTAGCAGTCTTCCTTTTTGCTGGCTATAAAGCTTACCGCGTTCACCAAGATGTCAAGCAAGTCATGACCTATCAACCCATGGTGCGAGAAATCTTGAGTGAAAAAGACACCCCAGCAAACGAAGAGCTTGTGCTCGCTATGATTTATACTGAAACAAAAGGAAAAGAAGGCGATGTTATGCAGTCTAGTGAGTCTGCAAGTGGTTCCACCAACACCATCAATGATAATGCCTCTAGCATTCGGCAAGGCGTTCAAACTCTGACAGATAATCTCTATCAGGCTCAGAAGAAGGGGGTTGATGTCTGGACAGCTGTTCAAGCCTATAATTTTGGACCTGCCTATATCGATTTTATCGCCCAAAATGGTAAGGAAAACACCTTGGCTCTGGCCAAACAGTACTCTCGTGAGACTGTTGCTCCCTTGCTTGGTAATTCCACTGGAAA
Organism: uncultured Streptococcus sp.; assembly: GCA_963527705.1. Taxonomy (GTDB): domain Bacteria; phylum Bacillota; class Bacilli; order Lactobacillales; family Streptococcaceae; genus Streptococcus. The sequence continues at coordinate 2,890 of CAURTW010000020.1, read as the reverse complement.
GACTTATAGTTATATTCACCCCATTTCCATTTTTCATGGATCCGAACTCTATGTAAATGGAGGAAACTATTATTATTCTAGACAGGTGCAACTCAACCTTTACATCATCAAATGTTTCACTCTCTTTTCGACATCTGGCTAGTCCAGGTGTTTTTGTTATAAGTTTTCTTTAAGATAGATATATTACTCTAGAAAGGTAAAGGAGGAAATTCCCTATGAGAAAGAAACTTTTTCTGACTAGTGCTGCGCTCTTGTGGGCAGTAACAGCTATGAATAGTGTCCATGCAGCAACTGATGTTCAAAAAGTCATCGATGAAACCTATGTTCAACCTGAATATGTCCTAGGTTCATCATTGTCTGAAGATCAAAAAAATCAAACTCTAAAAAAACTAGGCTACAATGCCTCAACAGACACCAAAGAACTCAAGACCATGACACCTGATGTCTATTCTAAGATTATGAATGTTGCCAATGACTCTAGTTTACAGTTGTATTCATCAGCCAAGATTCAAAAACTAGGTGACAAGTCGCCACTTGAGGTCAAGATTGAAACACCAGAAAACATCACTAAGGTAACTCAGGATATGTACCGAAATGCAGCCGTAACTTTGGGTGTGGAACACGCCAAAATCACTGTAGCAGCACCTATTCCAGTTACAGGTGAGAGTGCCTTAGCCGGGATTTACTATTCGCTGGAAGCTAATGGAGCCAAGGTGCCACAAGCCAACAAAGATTTGGCTCAAGAAGAGTTGAAGGCTTTGTCCGATATCAATGCTGAAAACAAGGACAAATCAGGCTATGATGCTAATAAATTAAACGTTGCCCTAGCCGATATCAAGTCAGGACTCGCCAAAGCAAAAGAATCTAAGGGAAATCTGACAGAAGAAGATGTCCGCAAGATTGTTGAAGATACCTTGAAAAATTACAAACTCGATCAGGTTATAACAGGAAACCAAATCAATATCATCATCAATTTTGCTTTGAATCTCTCAAAGAGTGATATCCTCAGCGATGCAGACTTTACTAAAACCTTGAATGATCTTAAACAAAGCATTGTATCACAAGCTGGCGACAGTTTTAAAAATATCAACCTTAACTTTGATGCTGATAAGGTGCTAGAGGATGGCGGTAATTTCCTAAGCTCCCTCTGGCAAGCCATTGTCAACTTCTTCAAGAGTTTTGGTTCTTAAGAAATTTCATGGTATAATAGATGGTAACCGTAACGTTGCCGTCTTTTTTGTCGGCCAATAGAAAGAGAAGAGAATGTTAAAGAAAAATGATATTGTAGAAGTTGAAATTGTTGACTTGACTCATGAAGGTTCAGGTGTGGCCAAGGTAGATGGTTTGGTATTTTTTGTAGAGAATGCTTTACCGAGTGAAAAAATCCTTATGCGTGTCCTCAAGGTTAATAAAAATATTGGTTTTGGGAAAGTTGAAGAATACCTAGTTCAGTCACCACACCGTAATCAAAATCTAGATTTGGCTTACCTGCGTTCAGGAATCGCGGATTTGGGTCATCTTGCCTATCCAGAACAGCTCAAATTTAAAACTAAGCAAGTCAAGGACAGTCTATACAAGATTGCTGGAATTGCAGATGTAGAGGTTGCTGAAACGCTTGGTATGGAAAATCCAATCAAGTACCGTAACAAAGCACAGGTTCCTGTCCGTAGAGTGAATGGTATCTTGGAAACAGGATTTTTCCGTAAGAATTCGCATGACCTCATGCCTCTAGAAGATTTCTTTATCCAAGATCCTGTGATTGATGAGGTAGTAGTAGCTCTACGTGACTTGCTCCGTCGTTATGACCTGAAACCTTATGATGAAAAGGAACAAGCTGGCTTGATTCGAAACCTTGTGGTACGTCGTGGGCATTACTCAGGACAAATCATGGTTATTTTGGTAACAACCCGTCCAAAGATTTTCCGTGTGGAACAATTGATTGAACAACTAATCAAGCAGTTCCCAGAGATTGTGTCTGTTATGCAAAATATTAATGACCAGAACACTAATGCTATTTTTGGTAAGGAATGGCGTACGCTTTATGGTCAAGACTATATTACCGACCAAATGTTGGGAAATGACTACCAAATCGCTGGTCCCGCTTTTTACCAAGTCAATACTGAAATGGCTGAAAAACTTTATCAAACAGCCATTGACTTTGCTGAATTAAAAAAAGATGACGTGGTTATTGATGCCTATTCTGGTATCGGGACGATTGGCCTCTCTGTTGCGAAACATGTCAAGGAAGTTTATGGTGTTGAAGTGATTGCAGAAGCGGTTGAGAATAGCAAAAAGAATGCTCAGCTGAACAATATTTCAAACGCCCACTATGTCTGTGACACAGCTGAAAATGCTATGAAGAATTGGCTCAAGGAAGGAATTCAACCAACCGTTATCTTGGTTGATCCTCCACGCAAGGGATTAACCGAAAGCTTTATCAAAGCAAGCGCCCAAACAGGAGCAGACCGTATTGCCTATATCTCCTGCAATGTCGCAACCATGGCGCGTGATATCAAACTCTACCAAGAATTGGGATACGATTTGAAGAAAGTCCAGCCGGTGGATCTTTTTCCACAAACGCACCACGTGGAGTGTGTAGCTTTGCTGGTAAAAGCGTAAAAACCTTGTAACGAAAGGATTTTTAAAACCACTGATAACAGTGGTTTTTTCATTTAAGGGCGTAAGTATAAAAGTAAACACTCGACTTGAATATGTTTGAATGGTAGTCTTTGGAAATGAAATCTATTCCCACATACACATAGAGGGTACGTTTTTCTCAATACCGAATGGGGTATATGGGAATAGAAATGAACTGCACCCAAAAATTAGACAGAAAAAAAACTAACTTTTGGGGTGTTTTTATTATGAAATTAACTTATGATGATAAAGT
>CAURTW010000019.1:0-24463 GCA_963527705.1 uncultured Streptococcus sp. | reverse complement strand
CTTCCTTGCTTCGTTCACTTGAAACAAAGAGACGCGTTTTCCCGTATTGATTGCGGACATCCTGAACTGGTCCATGCAAGACCACACGACCATCTCGAATCATGAGAATATCGTCACAAAGCTCCTCGACGTTGGTCATGACATGGTCAGAAAAGATAATGGTTGCTCCGCGCTCTTTTTCCTGAAAAATGACTTGCTTTAGCAATTCAGTATTGACTGGGTCCAATCCACTGAAAGGCTCATCCAAGATAATCAAGTCTGGCTCATGAATCAGAGTAATAATGAGCTGAATCTTCTGCTGATTTCCTTTTGACAGACTCTTGATTTTATCTGTCAGCTTCCCTTTCACTTCCAACCTCTTCATCCATTGAGGGAGTTTTTCCTTGACCTCCTTGGCATCCATGCCTTTTAGAGTCGCCAAATAACGAACTTGTTCAAGGACTGTCAATTTAGGCATGAGACTGCGTTCTTCAGGAAGATAGCCAATCCGAGCGTAGGTCTCCTGACGAATATCCTGACCATCCAGACTGATTTCTCCTTGATATTCTAAAAACTTCAAAATACTGTGGAAAATCGTTGTCTTCCCAGCACCATTTTTTCCGACTAATCCCAAAATACGACCTGGTCTCGCTTGAAAGTCAATACCAAACAAAACTTGCTTGGATCCAAAACTTTTCTCTAGACTTCTTACTTCTAGCATCTTTCACCTCCAAAATGTCTTGCACTCATTATACTCCTTTTTGATAGCCTTTACAATGATTTCTGTCCATTTTTATCATCCTCATTTTAGTAAAAAATCTTGGGGTACTTTGAGTTATGAGTACATTATACACTGGTAAACTTCAATTTATCTTCTCTGTTCCTCAACTGTCTATTTTTGATCCTGAATTGTTATGTGAAAAGAAAAAATCCACCCCGAAGGATGGATTGATACTTTAACGCACTTCTGCATTGACTTTTTCTTCAAGTGATGCTTGGATTTTTTCCATATAGCGTGCGACTTCTTCATCCGTTAAGCTGTCTTCTGGATTTTGGAAAGTCAAGCTATAAGCCATTGACTTCATACCAAGTCCCAATTTTTCGCCTGAGAAGACGTCAAAGAGTTTGATATCTGTCAAACGTTTCACGCCGGCAGCTTGGATAGCGTCCACAACTTCTTGGTGAGTCACTTCTGCCTTGAGGAGAAGGGCAACGTCACGGCTGACTGCTGGGAATTTAGTAATTTCTACAAATGGATTAGCAGGTTGAAGCGCAGCTTCGATGGCTGAAAGGTTAAGCTCAGCTACATACGTTTCTGGAATATCGTAAGCCTTAGCAGTGACTGGATGCACTTGGCCAAGGAAACCAAGAACTTGGTCACCGAGTGAAATGACTGCTGTACGACCTGGATGAAGGCTAGCAATTTCAGATGTTGCTGTATAGGTCACTTCTAGTCCCAAGCGAGTAAATACTGCTTCAAGGATTCCTTTAGCATAGAAGAAATCAACTGGAACTGCTGCTGTTTGGAAATCTTTTTCAGCAACCAAGCCTGTCAAGGCAAAGGCGAAGCTATTAATCTCATTTGGAAGTTCTTCTTTTGGATTGCCAGTTTGTTCAAAGACTTTTCCAATCTCATAAAGGGCCAAGTTTTTATTCTTACGAGCCACGTTATAAGCCACCGTATCAAGGATACCAGAAATCATATTTTGACGGAGGACAGAACGGTCCACTGTCATTGGCCACATGAGTTCTGTAAGGTTACTTGGTTGAGCTATAAACTCTACTGCTTTTTCAGGAGTTGTCAGAGCATAGGTAATGATTTCTGTCAAACCTGCTCCTTCAGCAATGGTACGAACTTGACGGCGGAGTTTTTGTGTAGCAGTCAATTCACCAGCTGTACCGTCATCTTTTGGAAGACTGGTTGGCAAGCGGTCATATCCATAGATACGAGCGATTTCTTCAAAGAGGTCTGCCTCGATAGTGATATCCCAACGACGACGTGGGACGCTGACTGTAAAGCTATCTGCATTTCCAGAAAGGCCAAAGCCAAGACGACGGAAGACATCTTCGATATCAGCATATGAAAGTTCCGTACCAAGGACACGATTAACGTCTGAAAGAGTCGAAGAAACCTCCACATCTGAAGTATCAAGCTGGCCTGCTGAAACGATTCCCTTACGCACCGTCGCACCTGCAAGTTCTGCAATCATGCTAGCCGCCGCATCAAGGGCTTCGTTAACAGTTGCCACATTGATACCTTTTTCAAAGCGAGAAGACGATTCTGAACGAAGGTTCAGGCGACCGCTAGTCTTACGGATAGATTTTCCATTGAAAACAGCAGCTTCAAGGACAACACGACTAGATTTCTCAGAGATTTCTGTTGCTTGACCGCCCATGACACCTGCAAGGGCTACTGGCTTGTCTGCGACAGTGATGACTAGGTCATTCACGTCCAAGTCACGTTCTTCATCGTCCAAGGTCACCAATTTTTCACCAGCACGCGCTTCACGCACACGGATGTCAGTCCCTTCAAAGGTATCCAAGTCAAAGGCATGCATCGGTTGACCAAAGTAAAGCAGGATGTAGTTGGTTACGTCAACTACGTTATTGATGGGACGAATCCCTTCGTTCATAAGAAGGTTTTGCAACCATTGTGGACTTGGTGCGATGGTCACATTATCCAAGATACGGGCCGCATAGTAAGGCGCCTTGTCTGTCTCAATGCCTACAGAAAGGGCATCTGCTGCAGCTTCATTTGTTTCTGTTAAACTGAATTCTTTAAAGTTGACTGCCTTGTCATAGATGGCTGCCACTTCATGAGCCACCCCACGCATAGATAGAGCGTCTGCACGGTTTGGTGTGATAGAAAGTTCGATGATTTCATCATCCAAGTCTAGATATGAGAAGACTTCCTCACCTGGTACTGCATCTTGAGGCAAGATTTGAATACCATCTGCGAATTCCTTCGGTACAACCGAGTCAGAAATACCTAATTCACCAAGCGAACAGATCATTCCAAGTGACTCTAAACCACGGATTTTCCCTTTTTTGATCTTGTAATTGTCAGCAATACGAGCTCCTGGAAGAGCTACCATGACCTTGATCCCAGCACGCACATTTGGGGCACCACAAACGATCTGACGGGCTTCTTCTTCGCCAACGTTAACCTGACAGACATGCAAGTGTGTTTCTGGCACATCTTCGCAAGACAAGACCTCACCGACGACAATTTTTGAGAGACCGGCAGCTGGTGATTCGACACCTTCGACCTCAATCCCTGTAGTTGACATTTTCTCAGCCAACTCTTGTGATGGCACATCAATGTCCACCAATTCTTTTAACCATTTATAAGATACAAGCATAATTTAGTTTTCCAGAATGACAGTTGTCACTCTAGTTCTTTTCCTTTCCTATCATTTCAATAGAAGAATCATCTTCTTACCTTAATTTCTTTCTCAGTAACCAATCCGTATCTACTTTTTGACCAACCATAAAATGATGTTGGCTAAATTTTTCAAAACCATATCGATTATAAAACGCTTGAGCTTTTGTATTATGCTCCCAAACACCTAACCAAGCCCAGGAAAAACTATTTTTTGTAGCAAGTTCCAGAGCAAATTCAAACAGTTGCTTACCTAGTCCAAATCCTTGGAATTTTTGTAGCACATAGAGACGTTGAATTTCAAAAGCATCCTCTAATTCTCTCTCAGTCTGAGCACTTCCCCAGTTGACTTTGAGAAAACCAGCTATCTCCTCTTCATGCATAATGAAATAGGTTTCGGATTCTGGATTTTCCAACTCAGTTGACAAAACTCTCAAACTATAAGCCTCTTCAAAGTATTCCTGTAACTGCTCTTCTGTATTATCATGAGCAAATGTTTCACGAAAGGTTTGTTTGGCAATTTTGGACAACACCCCAACATCTGCCTTTTCTACTTTTCTAATCATTATTTAAACTGTTCTGAGAAGCGGACATCGCCTTGGTAGAATCCACGGATATCGTTGATTCCATAACGGAGCATAGCTACACGCTCTTGTCCAAGACCAAAGGCAAATCCAGAGTAAACAGTCGCATCGATACCACTCATTTCAAGGACACGTGGGTGAACCATACCGGCACCCATAATTTCGATCCAACCTGTTTTCTTACATACGTTACAGCCTTCTCCACCACACTTGAAGCAGGAAACATCCACCTCAACAGATGGCTCTGTGAATGGGAAATAGGATGGACGCAGACGGATCTGACGCTCTTCACCGAACATCTTTTGGACAATCAACTGAAGGGTTCCTTGAAGGTCTGCCATAGAGATGTTTTTCCCAACAACCAATCCTTCGATTTGGTGGAACTGGTGACTGTGGGTTGCATCGTCCGTATCACGACGGAACACACGCCCCGGTGAGATCATCTTCAAAGGACCTTTTGAAAAATCATGAGCATCCATAGCACGCGCCTGAACTGGAGACGTGTGAGTACGGAGCAAGATTTCTTCTGTGATATAGAAAGTGTCCTGCATATCGCGAGCTGGGTGATCTTTTGGGAGGTTCATACGCTCGAAGTTATAGTAGTCTTGCTCCACTTCAAAACCATCCACGACTTGGTACCCCATCCCGATGAAAATATCTTCGATTTCTTCACTGGTTTGTGTGAGGACATGACGATGCCCAGTCGCAACTGGGCGACCTGGAAGTGTCACATCAATGCTCTCGCTAGCTAGTTGAGCTACGACTTTCTTTTCTTCCAAGAGCTTAGCTGTTTCTTCAAAGGCTGCCGTCAAAACATCACGAGCTTCATTAACATGTTTCCCGATGATTGGACGCATCTCAGCAGAGACATCTTTCATCCCTTTAAGGATTTCCGTAAGCGACCCTTTTTTACCAAGGACAGAAACACGCAAGTCTTGCATCTCTTTTTCATTTTCAGCAGTAATCTGCTTCAAGCTAGCCAGCGTTTCTTCGCGAAGCGCTTTTAATTGTTCTTCAATAGTTGACATAATTCCTCCATCAGTCTCTCGTAGATAAAAAGAAAACCACATGCCAAAAACTCCACTCGGAGCGTTGACACGCGGTACCATCCGTTTTCATCTGACAAGTCAGACCTTCATTTCTAAATCCATGCGCAAGTGAATTCACCCAGCTTTCATATAGAGAGCTTGCAGTCACGGCTCTCCTCCCTGATATACTTCCCTTGAGTTACTAGTCTTGCAGATTCCTATTCAATTACTACATAGTTTATCAGATTTTTAGTTAAAAAACAAGTTAGATTAGACTAATTTCAATACAAAACTCGTTCCTTTTTCTGTTGCTCCATTTTCCATAAATCCAAGCGACTTGAAACAGCGCCTAGATACATGATTGTAAGTGTAGATTTCCTTGACTCTCAATTCTTTCCATCCTTTTACTCGAGCCAATTCAATCAAAGTACTTAGGATCTTTTTTCCAAGTCCTCGATGTTGGTAAGCGGGATTTCCAATCACAATGGGGAGATTGTCCTGAGATAGTGTAACATCCCCAATTGGAAACCATTCACCCTTCTCCTTGACTTCAATCCAAAAAAGCTCACCATGCTGATCCAAATAGGAATACATGGCTTCCAAAGTTTCTTGACTATAAGGAAGCTTCACCCCATCTACGAGGTGAACCAAGTTCACATCCTGATACCAAGCAAGAGCTTCTTCACAATGATTGACCTTATAATAAGGAACAAGACGCAGTGAATTATCTATTTGTAGGGTCTGTTTCATCTGCTTTCCTTTTCAACAAAAGAGTTGCTGCTTGATTAAAACCATCACACCAGTTATACCATTTTGCTTCATACTCATCTTGAGCTAAGATATGATTTTTTAAATCCAGAACAGAGTAAATTTTTCTTTCTTCGCAGGCTTGCGCATAGAGATGATATAGTTCATCACCACCATCTCTATCCCACTCAGCAGAAATCGTATCCCGACCTGCCAATAAAGCCTGATAAGCCCTGTGATGCCCATCTGTAATCAACAAGCAATCTCCAAAGGCAAGAATACTGATTGGATCGACTTGGATTGTTTCTGCCGACTGGTAAAGCATCTGAATATCTTGCAACTTCTTTTCTGATAAGTATAGTTGAGTCGGATGAAGATCTGCTATATTGACTTTCATTTCTTTCTCCTCAAAGGAATTTGATAGTCACTTCTGCTTGCCTTTAAATCGCCATTGGAAGCGGAGCTTGTCATAGAAGGGAAATTCGATAAACAATACTCCCAAGCCCACACAGAGACTGGCAAGAACGTCTGATGGGTAATGAACTCCCAGATAGACCCTTGATACCAACACACTGACTAGGTAGATAACAAGGACGATTTGCACGATTTTTCTCCAGACTGGATCTTTCATCCGTTGACTGAGAATGACAATCAGAGAACCGACCATCAAGGTTACAGCCAGAGAATGGCCACTTGGAAAGGAAAATCCCTTCTCCTCAACCAAGTGTAAAATAGCTGGTCGTGGGCGCTGGTAAATATTTTTAAAGGTCACGATTAAAAGACCTGCCAAAGCCAGATTTCCCAGCATGAAGAAACTTTCTATCTTCCACCGCTTACGATAAAAGACAAAAGCTGTAATGACAACCCAAGTGATAATCACTGGGATATCAATCAAGCGTGTGATGGCCCTGAAAAGAATAGTCAAGTAATCTGGCAAGTCTCCTCGAACGGCAGTCTGTATCGGTTGGTCAAAACCGACCAGCGTTTCAGGGTAAAATTTGACCATGTAGCCAAGAATAACGAAAAGTAAAAGGGCAAAACTGCCCTTCATTAAAAATGTTTGTTTATCTCTCATAATGTTTTAAGGTTGGTTTCAAGAGGACGTATAACAACCAGAATGAAACGGCAAAGATTACACCCTCAATCAAGTTAAAAGGTAATACCATGGTCATTAGGTAGTTGGAAAGTCCCAAAATTTTTCCAATATCAAAGTTGGCAAACTGCGCGTATAAAGGAACCGCATAGACATAGTTGAGAACCAACATGGCAGAAGTCAATCCAATAGTTCCCGCTAGAGATGCTAGTAGGAAACGAAGGGTGCTGCGTTCCTTTTTCCAAATCAAACCAAAGACGATAACAAAAACTCCCAGAGCTACGATATTCATTGGCAAGCCAATGTAAGTATTCACTCCCTGGCTATTGAGAAGCAACTTCAAGAGTGATCGCAACAAGAGAATCCCGAGAGCAGCTGGCAAATCCATGACCACCAAGCCCACAAGGACTGGCAAGATACTAAACTCGATCTTGAGGAAGGTCGCCGCTGGCAAGAGCGGAAAGTCAAAGTACATCAGCACAAATGAAATGGCTGATAAAATCGCAATGGTCGAAAGTCGACGTGTGTTTGTCATAACAGGTTCCTCCAATTTTCTATAAAATCAGAAGAAGTTGGAAAGGATCCCTCTATCTATTCTCACTTTTTATATCCCAAAAGTTCCCCCTCACTCTTTTGAGCAAGCGGTTGCAATTCATCTATAAACTCATCAGAACAGACAAAGCTATTCTTTCGTCTTCTCCCATCCAGACTATACTGTCGGTTGTGGAATCTCACCACATCAGCTTGCGCTCGCGGACTTCTTTAAAGAGAAGGAAAAGATCATTTCCTAGTTAAAGTCACCGCCGGTCGGGAATTTCACCCTGCCCTGAAGACTCTTTTATCATAACAAAAAACGCTTGCAAGCGCAAGCATTTTGTTCATTTTCATTTTCATTTTTTATTTCAATTTATCCACTTCATAGGTATGAATGAGCTCAAGACCTGCAAAGTTCTGCTGGCGGAGGGCTTCGTAGACAATCATGCAGACGGTATTAGACACATTGAGACTGCGGACATGTTCATCATTCATAGGAATACGGAGAGCTTTCTCAGGATGTTCGCGCATAAAGTCCTCAGGCAAGCCCTTGTCTTCACGTCCAAAGAGAAAATAATGGTCTTCGTCAGTCGATAAATCCACCTCAGAATACACTTTCTCAGCAAATTTCGAAATCAGATAGACTTGTCCTTTCATCTGAGACATGAAATCTTCCAAGCTGTCATAAAAATAAATCTCAAGCTTATCCCAGTAATCCAAACCAGCCCGCTTCATCTTTCGGTCGTCAATGGGAAAGCCCATTGGTTTAATGATGTGGAGGGGAGAATTGGTCGCAGCGCAAGTACGCGCAATGTTACCTGTATTTTGTGGAATCTGAGGCTCGAATAATACAATGTGATTTGTCATGACGGGTTTCCTTTTATCATTGCAAAAAAATAGCCACACTGCCCGGAGTCAAGCTCAGCAAACAGCGTGGTTAAGGCATCGTTAACTTACCTCACAACAGGTTTGAAGTAAATCAGCGAAACTACTTTCTTAGTATAACACTTTCAGAATCATTGTCAATAGAAACGACTTGATTTTTTCAATTTTTTCAAGCTATTTCCAAGGGTTGTAAAATCGTCCGTGATTCTGCAAGATAAGTAGTAAACTAGCTACTAAAAACAAGGCTGCCAAGAGCAAGGTAAGATAGTCTCCTTTTTTCAAGGCCTGATAACTATACCAAGTGCGTTTTTTCTCTTTCCCAAAGCGTCGAAGCTCCATGGCAGTCGCGATGGTATCAATACGTTCTAACGAGCTAAAAATCAAGGGAGTAATAATGCGCAGATTGCCTTTGATTCGTTGCATAAGAGAAGCTTTCTTGGATAATTCCATCCCACGCGCCTCCTGAGACATCTTGATAGTAAAGAATTCTTCCTGCAAATCTGGAATATAGCGCAAGGTCAGACTGACAGAATAGGCAATCTTGTAAGGCACACCAATTTGATTTAAACTGGAAGCAAACTGACTAGGGTGGGTTGTCATCAAAAAGATAATAGCCAGAGGAATAGTGCAAAGGTACTTAATGGCCAGATTTAGCAGATAAAAGAGCTCTTGACTGGTCAGAGTGTAGGCACCGATTCCCTGCCAAATCACACTTCTCTCTCCGTAAAGTCCAACCCCATACTCGGGAGAAAAGAGGTAGACCATCAAAACGTTTAAAACAGCAAATACCGTCGCAAAAACTGCTACAAAGGAAACATCTTTAAAGCGGATTTCTGACAAATAGAGGAGAAAGACCGAAAAGATGGCAATCAGAACAAGCAGTCTGGTATCATAGCTAATCATGGCCGCCAATGACACGAGAATGAAAAAGAGGAGTTTCCCAGCTCCTGACAAGCGATGAATCACAGTATCTCTATGCTGGTAACCGATTAATTTAACTTGCATCCTTCTCTCCTTTCTTTGTAAAATGCCGTTAAAGCAAGTGGATCCACGTCTAGTTTTTTAGCCAAGTTGAAGATTGAAGTTTCTTTTAGATTGGCTTTTACTAACAGCTCAGGATTGCTCAACAGACTAGCTGGATCAGTATCGGCAATCAATTCCCCATCAACCATGACGAGGGCTCGATCTGAATAATCCAGCATCAATTGCATATCATGGGTAATCATGACAATGGTATGCCCTTTTTGATGCAGCTCTTCGAGAAATTCCATAATCTCAGTATAGTTCTTCTGGTCTTGACCTGCTGTCGGTTCATCTAGGAGGATAATTTCAGCTCCCAAGACCAAAATCGAGGCAATAGTCACACGTTTTTTCTGACCAAATGACAGGGCAGAAATAGGCCAATTACGGAATTCATAGAGACCACAGATTTTCAAGGTTTCATAGACTCTCGTTTCAATTTCCTTCTCATCCACACCTCGCAAACGAAGTCCCAGAGCCACCTCATCAAAAATCATATTGGTTGAAATCATTTGATTGGGATTTTGCAGCACATAGCCTACTCGTTCCGCCCGCTCTGCAACAGAATCTCCTTTGATATCCTGTTCTTCCCAAAGATAGCGCCCTTCCGTCTGGATAAAGCTGCTTATGGCCTTGGCTAGGGTTGACTTCCCTGCCCCATTTTTTCCGACAATGGCAATCTTTTCACCCTTTTTAATATCTAAATAAATGGATTTTAAAATCGGTCTATCATCATAAGAAAAAGACACGTTCTCTAATTTAAAGAGTGACTGCAATTCTGGGGGTTCTTTTACCAGTTCCGTCCGCAACTGAACCTGGCCTTTTGAGATAGACAAGTTGTCCAAATTTGCTAACTGTTCTTCCTTGTCTAAATCCACACCTAATTGACGGAGAGTGGTCAGATAAAGGGGTTCTCGAATTCCATTTTGAGTCAATAAATCAGTCGCCAGTAACTGGTCAGGGCACCCATTAAAGAGGATACGACCATCGTTTATCAAGATAATCCGATCCACAGGGCGATGCAGAACATCCTCTAAACGGTGCTCGATAATAAGAGTCGTCGTCCCCTCCTCCTTATGAATCTGATCAATCAATTCGATAATATCCTGACCTGACTTGGGATCTAGATTGGCGAGTGGCTCATCAAACAAGAGAATCGGACTCTCATCAATCAAGACACCAGCCAGACTGACTCGCTGCTTTTGTCCACCTGACAAATCCTGAGGACGCTGCGGCAGTAAAGGGAGAAGGTCCAGCTTTTCAGCCCATTTATGAACACGACTTTTCATGTCATCTAGAGCTGTCATGTCATTTTCCAGAGCAAAAGCCAAATCCTCTGCCACAGACAGGCCGATAAACTGCCCATCTGTATCTTGCAAAACTGTGCTGACTAGATGAGATTTATCATAGATACTCATATCAAAGGCTGCTTGCCCCTTGATCAAAAATTCTCCAGACGTCTGACCCTTGTAAATATTGGGAATAATCCCATTCAAACACTGACCCAAGGTAGACTTGCCTGACCCAGATGGCCCAACAATTAAAACTTTCTCTCCCTTATAAATGGTCAAGTCCACTCCTTGCAAGGTCGGTTCTTGTTGCGTTTCATACTGGAAAGAGAAATCCTTCCACTCAATTATAGCTTCTTTCATCTTACTCTCTTCATTCGCTTCTTAGACTTCTATTTTATCATAAATCTACCCCTTCTTGCAGTCTCTTCTCTTAAAAACTTAGCGCCAACAAGATTCCTATCCTAAATTGCTTACCCGACTAGCCTATAAACAGCAAAAAGACTGGTTGCCCAGCCTTTTCCTTTATGTTAATCCTTTTTCAAACTTCCTGAACGAGTCTGCGTACGTGAATAAGCTAGCAAGAGAAGAGTACCTGCGATAGCTACAGTTACAGCATTAGCAATTCCCGCAACAATCCCTTGGGCAAATACTTTTTCTGCCGCTTCTTGATAAATCACAACATCTCCAAGTGGTGCCAAGACACCCCAAACAAGGGCATTTGCAAGTAGTTGAATGAGGTTAAAAATAAGAATATCTTTCCAGTCAAAGACACCATTGATCACGCGAACGTACTTTCTAAATAGCCCCACAGCTAGACCAAAGAGACCGCTAGCAATAATCCAAGTCCACCACAGACCGTAACCAGCAAGAGAGTCCTTGATTGCATGACCAATCAACCCGACAAGCAAACCGATAATCGGTCCAAAAATAATAGAAAGTAGCGCTTGTACCGCATACTGAAGCTGGATGCTTGTATTTGGAACAGGGGTCGGAATGTTGATCATCCCGATGACGACAAAGAGGGCAGCGCCAATTCCGACAGCAACAACTTGTTTAATTGTAAATTTGATTTCCATACTATTTATTCTCCTATTTTATCCTTCTATTTTCTTTATTTCAATGGTCCAAGATGAACCGACACCCACATTATAGGCCTTGGCAAAGGAACCTTGGTTGATAGCCAGACCTAAACGATAGAGAGAGTTGATGTAAAGGATGGGTTGCCCAATTCTCACATCTGCAAATGATTTGCCATAAACAACCTGATTTTGATAGACCAGCATATCAGCGTGATAGATAGTCACTTCAAAACGGTCACCGAATGCTGGTTCCAGCTTGTAAAATTCTTCTCGCGTGATAGAGGTCCAAAGCGAACCAAAACGCACATCCAGAATATCAATAGCTCCCTTCACCAGATGATCTTCTATGATTGTCTCTACGACTGGAAGCTCCACAATCTGATCTACACTAAGCTCTGGCCCCACTTCCTCAAAACTAATGTGACCACTGGCTAATTTAGCACCAGTATAGGCATAGACATCACGACCGTGGAAGGTATAAGAATGCTCTGTATTTTGACGTCTATTGGCCACTTCAGAAATCTCACGAATAGCTACAATGCCAACGTGTTTCTTGATAAAAGAAAGCGTCCCATTATCTGGCGTGACAATGTATTGATTTTTTGCAGTCTTGGCAACCACACTCTTACGTTTCGAGCCGACACCTGGATCGACCACCGATACAAATGTCGTTCCCTCAGGCCAGTAATCCACCGTCTGAAAAAGACGGTAACTCCCCTCAAAAACATTATAAGGCGTGATATCGTGCGTCAAGTGATGAATTTTTAAGGTTGGAGATTCTTCTAAAGCCACTCCAATCATAGCCGATACCGCACCATCAACCAGACCAAAGTCTGATTGTAATACCAGTAAATTATTATTCATTTTATCTCCTTGTGTATCCTTTATCATACCATATTTTCTAGAAAGTAGCTAATAGCTATTTCAATTGGTTAGGGTATAGTTTTACCTTATAGCAAATTTCCTACTAAAAACTCTGGTGATTAGCTAGTAGGTGCATTTTTTCTTGAAAAAAGGTATGATAGTTACATAATGAAGAAGTAGGTTTTATTATGAAAATTATCCTTGTCGGAGGGGGAAAAGTTGGTTCTGCCCTCTGTCGCTCATTGGTTGCAGAAAAGCATGATGTTTTACTGATTGAGCAAGACGAAGCTGTCCTCAATCATATTGTTAATCGCTTTGATATCATGGGTATCCTTGGTAACGGGGCCGATTTTACCATCCTTGAGCAAGCCAGTGTCCAGGATTGTGATATCTTTATCGCCCTGACTGAATACGATGAAGTGAACATGATTGCAGCCGTTCTAGCCAAAAAAATGGGAGCTAAAGAGACCATCGTTCGGGTGCGGAACCCTGAATATTCTAACTCTTATTTCAAGGAAAAGAATATTCTCGGTTTTTCTCTTATCGTTAACCCTGAGCTCTTGGCTGCCCGCGCTATCGCGAATATCATTGACTTCCCCAACGCCCTCTCTGTCGAACGTTTCTTTGGTGGACGGGTCAGCTTGATGGAATTCACTGTTAAATCCTCCAGTGGTCTTTGCCAAATGCCCATTTCTGATTTTCGGAAAAAATTTGGCAATGTCATTGTCTGTGCGATAGAGAGGGATCATCAAATTATCATTCCAAGCGGTGACATGACCATACAGGATAAAGATAGAATCTTTGTCACTGGTAACCGTGTTGATATGATGCTCTTCCATAATTATTTTAAATCTCGTGCCGTGAAGAGCCTTCTTATTGTTGGAGCTGGTAGAATCGCCTATTATCTACTAGGTATCCTAAAAGACAGTCGTATTGATACCAAGGTTATTGAAATCAATCCTGAAATCGCTAGCTTCTTTAGCGAGAAATTCCCAAACCTCTACATCGTTCAAGGAGATGGTACCGCAAAAGATACCCTGCTGGAAGAAAGTGCTCAAAACTATGATGCCGTTGCGACTCTAACAGGAGTCGATGAGGAAAATCTGATTACCTCTATGTTCCTTGACAGGGTAGGTGTACAAAAAAATATCACCAAGGTCAATCGTACCAGTCTCCTCGAGATTATCAATGCACCTGATTTTTCAAGTATCATCACACCTAAAAGCATCGCTGTAGATACAATCATGCACTTTATTCGTGGTCGGGTTAATGCCCAGTATTCAGACCTTCAAGCCATGCACCATCTAGCCAATGGCCAAATCGAAACCCTACAATTCCATATCAAGGAAGCCAATAAAATGACTGCCAAACCTCTTTCTCAACTCAAACTGAAAAAAGGGGTTCTTATTGCAGCTATCATTCGAAAGGGCAAGACTATTTTCCCTACAGGGGAGGATATGCTGGAAGTCGGAGACAAGCTCCTAGTAACAACCTTGTTGCCAAACATCACCAAGATTTATGACTTGATTGCGAGGTAAGAAATGAATAAAAGTATGATTCGTTACCTCCTTTCAAAATTACTTTTGATTGAAGCTGTTCTTCTTTTGGTTCCTGTAGCTGTTGCTGTCTATTACCGTGAATCGAGCCAAGTCTTTACAGCCCTCTTTACAACGATTGGGATTCTCGTATTACTAGGTGGCTCAGGAATTTTACAAAAGCCAAAAAATCAACGGATTTATGCCAAGGAGGGAGTCTTGATTGTTGCCCTCTGTTGGATCCTTTGGTCCTTCTTTGGCGGTCTCCCCTTTGTTTTTGCTGGTCAAATTCCCAGCGTTATAGATGCCTTTTTTGAGATCAGTTCGGGCTTTACAACTACTGGAGCAACTATTCTGAACGACGTTTCGGTTCTCAGTCGTTCCCTCCTCTTCTGGCGAAGTTTTACACACTTGATTGGAGGAATGGGAGTGCTTGTTTTTGCACTGGCTATTATGGATAATGCCAAGAATAGTCACCTAGAGGTGATGAAGGCTGAGGTTCCTGGCCCTGTTTTTGGTAAAGTAGTATCCAAACTAAAAAACACCGCCCAGATTCTCTATCTCCTTTATCTAGCTCTCTTCTCCCTCTTTGTCATCATCTATTATCTGGCTGGTATGCCCCTATTTGATAGTTTTGTCATTGCCATGGGAACAGCAGGTACCGGAGGCTTTACCGTCTATAACGACGGGATTGCCCACTATGGTAGCTCACTGATTACCTATCTGGTTAGTATCGGAGTTTTGGTTTTTGGGGTAAATTTCAACCTCTACTACTACCTCATGCTCCGTCGCGTCAAAGCCTTCTTTGGTGACGAGGAACTTCGTGCTTACTTGGTCATTGTACTGCTTTCTACAGGCTTGATTAGCCTTAATACCCTCTATCTCTACCCAGGATTTTCCAAGAGTTTTGAAATGGCCTTCTTCCAGGTTTCCAATATCATTACGACGACTGGTTTTGGATATGGAGACATTACCAACTGGCCCCTCTTCTCCCAGTTTATTCTTCTCTTCCTCATGGGAATCGGTGGTTCTGCTGGTTCAACCGCAGGTGGACTCAAGGTTATTCGAGGCCTCATTCTTTCAAAAATTGCTAAAAATCAGATTTTGTCAATCCTATCGCCCCACCGTGTTTTGACCCTCCATGTTAATAAAACGGTGATTGACAAAGATACCCAGCATAAGATTCTCAAATACTTTGTCATCTATGCTATGATTTTGCTATCCCTTATCTTTATTGTCAGCCTAGATAGCAATGATTTTCTGGTTGTGACCAGCGCTGTCTTTAGCTGTTTCAATAATATCGGACCTATTCTAGGAACCACTTCTAGCTTCTCAATCTTTAGTCCTATCTCAAAAATTCTTCTCTCCTTTGCAATGATTGCAGGCCGCTTGGAGATTTACCCAATCCTACTTCTCTTTATGAAGAGGACTTGGTCTAAGAGATAAAATACAACCACACCTTGTATCTAACAAAGTGTGGTGTTTTTCTTTATCCCAAAACTAATTCATCACTGACCAGACTTTGACCACTATTTTTCTGGAAGAGATGCATGAGATCTTCAACTGTCAGATGCTTTTTCTCCTCTCCCTTGACATCCACCACTATCTTACCCTGATAGAGCATAATGAGACGATTGCCGTACTCAATCGCATGGTTCATATCGTGGGTAATCATCAAAGTCGTCAACTGATGGTGTTCCACAATTTTTTGCGTCAAATCCATCACCATTTGACTAGTTTTCGGGTCAAGTGCCGCAGTATGTTCATCCAAAAGCAAAAGTTTGGGTTTCACCAGAGCTGCCATAACTAGGGTCAAGGCCTGTCTTTGTCCTCCTGAGAGGTATTGAGTATCCACTTTCAAGCGGTTTTCAAGACCAATATTCAACTCTTTCAAGGCTTCTTGAAACTGGATTCTATCCTTCTCCTTCACGCCCCAACCAAGCCCTCTCTTCTGCCCGCGTCTCAAGGCAATAGCCATATTCTCCTCAATCGTCAAACGAGAAGCTGTTCCCATCTTAGGATCTTGAAAAACACGGGCAATATCCTTGGCTCTCTTTCTGACACTCAGATTTTTAATGGATTTGCCTGCCAGTAGAAGGTCCCCTTCATCCACCGATAGATTGCCAGCCAAGATATTCATCAAAGTGGATTTCCCTGCCCCATTTCCACCAATCACAGAGATAAAATCTCCCTCTTCAACCTCTAAATCTAATCCTTTGAGGACATGGTTCTCATTGACCGTCCCTGCTTCAAATGTTTTGTGAATATTTTCAAGTGTTAACAAACTAGACATAACTTTCTCCTCCTATTCATTTCTCAATTTCAGACCACGAATCTTTAATCTCTTTTGCAATTCTGGTGCAAATAACACTAAGGCTAACAAGATTGCATTAAAGAGACGAACCAGGTTTTGATCTAGATTTGGAATTTCATAGATATTTAAAATAATCAAACGATATACAATAGCACCAATTCCGATGGATAACAAACGGCCTCCAATGGTCAAGTCGTGTATCAAAACTTCCGCAATAATCACTGCACTCAAACCAACAACGATGGTTCCTGTCCCAGAAGTTACATCTGAAAATCCATCATTTTGGGCGAACAAGGAACCACATAAGGCAATCAAACCGTTTGAAATCATGTAACCAACAATCTTCATGGTGTCTACATTGACCCCATTGGCCTCACTCATAGGAATATTGTCCCCAGTCGAACGCAAGACCAAGCCAATCTCTGTTTTCATCAAAAGAGTCAAGACCAAACAAACAAGTAAGAGACAGGCCAAACTGAATGAGAAAACAGCTCCTTCATTTGACAGCCCCAAGCTCGCCAATTGTTTAAAGACAGTCGAAGAATCTCCCAAGGAAAGATTAGGCACGCTTCCCATGATTTTAATATTGATGGAATAGAGCCCTGTCAAGGTCACAATCCCTGTCAAGAGAGCTGGGATTTTCATCTTGGTGTGAAGCATTCCTGATACAAGACCTGCTACCATACCTGCCAGCAAAGCAAGTAAGGTCGCAATCCAAGGATTTGTCCCTGCCTGTATCTGAGATACAACGACTGCTGCCCCCAGAGGAAAGGCTCCTTCAGCAGTCATATCTGCAATATCCAAAATACGGAAAGTCAAGTAGACCCCAATAGCCATAATCGACCATAGCAAACCTTCTGATAAACTAGATAATACAAAATTCATCTCAAACCTCCTTATTCCTTGCCTTCTAACTTACTAATATCAATTCCCAATGCATCTGCCATTTCTTGATTAGTATGCAATTCCAGTTTTTCAGGCAACTCAACTGCTATATTTTCTGGATTCTCACCTTTTAAAACACAGACCAGCATACGTGCTGTCTGACGTCCCAATTCTTCATAATTGGTTCCGTAGTTATACAAGCCACCAACCGCAACCATTTCTGTTGAACCACCAAATACTGGAACCTTGTGTTTAATAGAAACCTGCTTGACTGTTTCCATGGTTGACGAAATGATATTATCCGTTGGTACAAAAACCATATCCACCTCTGCCATCAAGCTTTCTGCAGCCGCCTTGACGTTGTTACTGTCCAAGATTGTTTTTTCAACAACGGTAAAGCCTTTTTCTTCCAGAAGGCGCTTAGCTTCATCCTTTTGTACAACTGAGTTTGGCTCACTCTGAGTATAAAGAATTCCAATCGTTTTAGCTTTTGGTAACACTTTCTTTATCAAATTGATTTGGGTTGAAATGGCATCTGATGACTGGTCACTTGTCCCAGTTACATTGCCCCCAGGATGCTCTCTTGACTCAACCAACTTGGCACTGACAGGATCTGTTACCGCTGAAAAGATAACAGGTGTCGTTTGTGTTGTATTGGCCAAACTCTGAGCAGAAGGCGTTGCGATAGCTAGAACGACATCACTAGATTCTGCTAGTTGCTGGGAAATGGTTTTTAGATTTCTTTGTTCTCCTTGTGCATTTTGCAAATCAATCTCAATATTTTTCCCCTCAACATAGCCTTGTTTAGCCAGCTCATCCACAAATCCTTCCCTAGTAGCGTCTAGGGACTGGTGGGTAATAAATTGCGAAATACCAATGCGAAACACATCTTTTTTCTTATCTGCCTTCAACTGATGCAAACTAATCAGAGAGGTCAAGAGGATTCCCACTACCAAGAGAGGGGCTAGTAATTTTCGAACAACTTTCATAATGAAACTCCTTCTCAGAAAAGATAATACTCAATGAAAATCAAAGAGCAAACTAGGAAACTAGCCGCAGGCTGTACTTGAGTACGGCAAGGCGACGTTGACGTGGTTTGAATTTGATTTTCGAAGAGTATAAAACAAAAAACCGCCTAGATAATACCTAAACGGATGCTTGAAATAATCTAACAAGTTACAACTTAGCTAGTCCATTTAGATATTCATCTATATGGACCACAATCAAAAATCTTAGCCACATAGATACAAACAAATTGCTTGAACTGTTTGCATCCATGGTGACATGTCTACAAACACTATCTAAAGTAGCTAAAGTAAAAGTTTTGATTCATCGTTACAGCTTGTTTCTTATTCATTTCTTTTTCTGCTTTCTTTTTTGATGTTTCCTATCTTACCACCTTTTCCATCACCTGTCAAGAATATTTCAGAATTTTTTAAAATTTTTCGAAAATTCTTTCAGGAAGCTTTCAATTCTTTTAGGATAATTTCAAAGATTTTCCCATTAGACAAAATAGAACGATTTGAAGACTTTTATGGTATTTAGTTGTACTAGAGTTTTTTAAAAGTGTTTTGATGGCTTGTATTTCTTTTTTGGTTGATTTCATATCACTATTATATAATGCGTTTTGATTTTAGTATAGTATTAAACTGACTCTTGGCAGTCGGACAAAAAATCGACAGTTATTTTATACTGTTTAAAACCAATAGTCAATACGACAATCTCTTTACTTTTCGGTTATCAACTCTGTAGATTGCTAACATATCCAAAATAAGCCAAGTATCCCGAGGATAGGCAACATATCTAGGTGTCCAGATAGGATTAAACTTTTGTTTATACTGTCTAAGACCACTAAATGAATAGAATCGATTAGTGAAGGCATAGATGAGATAGGCTACTTTTTCTTGTAGAAAGCTATGTTTCTCAGTTCCTACATTTGACAACGGCGCCATGCCTAATTCAAATAAACTAACTCCTTCTTCTTTAAAATGAAGTAATAATTTCACAAAGAGATAATCCATAATACCATTGGGTGCTGTCCTTAAGTGGTAGCGCATCAAATCGATGCTAGCTTCTTCAGGACCGTTACAAGCTAAAAAGGTAACAAAAGCCTGAACCTTATCTTCCTTATCCCTTACAAGAGCTATTGGTACTAATTGAATGTACTTCTCATCAAAAAATCCAAGTGAAAATCCTTTTTCTTGGCGACCATCTAGCCAATTATCCGATATTTCTTTAAGGCTGTTAAGCAACTTCTTATCAAAAGGTGGTTGTAATACTTGGAATTGATACCCCTTTCTTTCTAACCTATTAACAACTGTTCTAAATTTCTTTCCTTGTTTTCCTTCGGTTGTAAATCTATCGAGTAATACCTGAGCAGTCTCCCCAAATTTCATAAAGTCGTACCCATATTCATGAAGTAATAGGGTGATTTCTTGATTAATTTCGTAGAAAATAACAGAGACATTTGTGTCCTCCGCATCCTCTAAAAACTTCGATAAGCCTTTTTCTAAGTATCCTGACTGTGCCAGTGGATCCGACATAACGACACATTTATTATTTTCAATTGCAAATTGGAAAACAACCTTGTCTTGACCATCCTCTTGGTACCAGTAAAGGTATTTGTCATCTAAATAAGCCAGGGCAGCATCTAAATTTATATTTGGTATTGTTGCAATAAAATCTTGATAACGTTGCTTATCGAAAACTTCTCCAAAATTCTCTTTGGTTTGATTGCTCTCACGGAGTACCAAAACATACGAAATCACCAATATCAGAGACGAGCCAAAAAGATGAATCCAGTGTGTAATCAAATGAGGAAGATGTTTAACTTCAAATACATGATGAGGGTTCAAATGTCCTAACAAAACAAGGGTCAAGAAGAAACTTCCACCAATATACGATATATCCTTACAACAATCTTCCCAAGCATAAATATAATGACTGCGAACAAATGTATTTCTAATCCACCATATAATAGACAAAATAATGATTAGAAAAAAACTACTTGCTAATGAAAGACTACCAATATTCAAATAAACAAGGCTTACTAGACCTAGTACAGTAGCTAATGGTAATGTAAATTTTAAACGTCGTTTAACTAGCCTTGCAAGAAGGAAGAAGTGAACACCGAGAATGATACTAGGAAGTTGAAAAACAAACTGTCCAGTGCTAGGTGAAAGTTCTTTAAACAAAGGAAGATGTCCTAATTCTTGAGGAACTATAGCTGACACCACGAGGAAAAAAGCAAAAAGTCGCAACCCCCAAACCAATACTATAGTGGATAGTGATTCAATAACCTTTTGGGGAATTCCCAAATATTTCTCATTAAGTCGGCCACCCATATTTTTTAAGAATAAAACAACTCCTAAACAGAAAGGAAGAATATAATAGAATAAACGAAATACTAGTAACCAACTTAGCGCCTGATCTTTATCAATACCAAGGCCAACTAAACCAGATACCATAATTAAATCGAAACTACCTAGGCTACCAGGAATCATCGATATAATCCCAATTGTAATAGCAATCATAAAGAGGGGGATTACATCATAAATTGGTAAATGATAGCCTAAAACATACCCAACCAAAAGGAAAAAACTTAATACACTAGCCCAATCAAGGGCAGAAGTTAACACTAAAGATAAAATTGTCCTTCCACTCAATTGACCAAAATAGACCCACTTTTTTCTATTTGAAACAAATAAAATAATTGGAAGATAGAGACAAGCTCCCAAAAGAGCTGGCCAATATTGTTTAATCCCAATTGAAATAGGAAATATAATTGTGAAAATTAAACTTATCAGTGCAAACATTGAGAAACCACTCATAAAATAAGGGATGACACGAGAAATTCCTTGCATACTTTTTTCAGAGCGTTCTTCATCTCCATAGAAAGAATATCGTAAACCAACATCCACCAAACTGGCAAAGCCAATCATATTATTCAAGCTATTTATAGTCCAACTTGTTTCTAGTAAGTAAGATAATTTTTGTTTCTGATTAAGTTCTTTATTTAGGATTCTATCATAGAGCATCATTGGCGCAACAGCCATAGAACCGAGCAAAGCTAAACTAATGACTTTTATTGGAGAGAGTTCCCCCAAGATTGCTCCAATCTTATCAAACGAAATTGTCTTAAAAAGTCTGATTATCTCTACAATAACTAGACTAACAATAGATAAAAATAAGGTAATCTTGATGAGTGTCTGCCATTTTTTCACGCAATTCAAAATTGTTCTCACAATCTCTTCCTCTTATCCTAATAAAGTTTGTAATATTGGAATAACAACGATAAATAGAACCGTACTTAGAGTCACTACATTCGTAGAGAATTCCACATCTCCTTTTCCCTGATTAGCAAGGATTGGGAGAACAGCTAGAGCTGGCGTAGCGGACTGAATCATAAAGGTCTTAAATTCTACTGTCGCTATATTTGGGGAAAAGAACTTCAATACAAGAAGCATGATTAGAGGAGCTAGGATAAAGCGTCCAACTAAAGTGACAATTGTATCTTTATCAAAAGCAATGGTATTCAAGCCTGCCTTTGCAAGAACGATACCAATATAAATCAGAGATAGGGGAGTGACGATATTTCCAACATAGGTTAAGGTATTCGTTGCGAAATCTGGAATAGAGATTCGAAGAATCAAAAATAGTAGAGCCACAAGAAAACCTACAAGCGGAGCTGGTAGCAATTTCTTCCAGTCAAATTTAGTTGTCTCCTTACTTTGACCCGATTTACTATCGCTCGTCATCAAATACACGCCCAATGTCCAGGTGGAAATCGTATTGGTGATATAGTAAATTAAGAAATAAGGAAGAGCCTGCTCTCCAAAAAAAGCAACGTTTAATGGTAAACCGATAAAAATAGTATTGGCATTCACAAAGGTATTAATCATGGTCCCTCGCCGTCCTGGACGAACCTTGAAAACCACAACTGCAATATAAGCTACGATATAGCCCAAGATAAAGGCCACAAATATATAAAGGAGACCTCCAGAAAGACTGATTAGTTTATCTAGTGTTAGGTATTTCATCACCGACACAAAGATTGATGCTGGCAAGGCTACATTCATGATCAAACGAGATAGGTTAGGTCCAAAGGTATCTCCAAACCATCCCTTCACCTGAAGAATATACCCCAAAACAATAATAGCGATAATCGGAATGATACTCGTAATCGAGGTTAAAAAGAGTGACATAGGTATCCTTTCTAAATTACTTAAGTCCACAGCCCATACAAATCTGCCACTATAGAAGGATAGGCAGCAGAAATGAATTATTTATACTCTGGATACCACTTCAAATCACGAACTGCTTTGGCCATATCTGTTTCCTTAGCGCGTGCAAGACCTTGCTCTTGTGCTTTTTTAGCGACTGCTTCTGCTACTTTAATAGAAACATCTGCTACATACTTGAATGGTGGCAAGACAGGAGCTCCTGGTTGGCCTGGATTGACAATACCACTCAATGAATGAGCCGCTGCTCCAATCATTTCATCAGTCAAAAGACTTGCTTCAGAAGCCAGCATACCTAGACCAAGACCTGGGTAAATCAAGGCATTATTGGCTTGACCAATCACATAGTCAACACCTTTATAAGAAACCATATCAGCAGGAATTCCTGTTGCGACAAAAGCTTTGCCATCTGACCATTCAATCAAATCTTTGGCACTAGCTTCTGCTAGTTTGGTTGGATTTGACAAAGGGAAGATCATCGGACGCTCTGTATTTTCACACATAGCCTCTACTATTTCTTTAGTGAAGGTATTAGGCTGAGTCGAAGTTCCTACAAGAATGGTTGGCTTCACAGTCTTCACTACTTCAAGCAGGTCAGTCAACTTGTCTGCGTTACTAAAGTCAGCACGTTTCTTAGCAAACGGTTTTTGCTCTGGTGTCAAGTCATCCATGTCATCAAAGAGAAGACCTTGTTTATCAACCATAAAGAAACGTTTATAAGCTTCTTCTTCAGAAAGACCTTCACTAACCATTTCACGAAGAACACGAGAGGCAATTCCTGCACCCGCAGTACCACCACCATAGCAGAGATAAACTTGATCTGTTAATTTTTCACCACTAATATCCAGTGAACCAAAGATACCACCCAAGGTAACGATTCCTGTGCCTTGAATATCATCATTAAAAGTTGGAATTTGTTTCCGGTATTTCTCAAGAATATTGGCAGCATTCAAGCGGCCAAAGTCTTCCCAGTGAAGGTAGAGTTTAGGAAAGAGACGTTCTGCTGTTTGAACAAATTGGTCAATGAAGTCGTAGTAACGATCTCCGCGGACCCGTTCGTGACGATTTCCTAAGT
The DNA here is from genome assembly GCA_963527705.1 of uncultured Streptococcus sp. Classification (GTDB taxonomy): domain Bacteria; phylum Bacillota; class Bacilli; order Lactobacillales; family Streptococcaceae; genus Streptococcus. Next base: position 927 of record CAURTW010000019.1, on the reverse strand, counting down.
AATTAGGATTGTTACGAAGTTCTTCACGGTTAGTCCCTGCATCAATGACTAAAGGAAGGACCATCGAAGGATCGATTCCAGCAGCACCTGTATAGACCATCAATTTCCCAACAGAAATATCGACACCATTTGTTCCCCAGTCGCCAATTCCAAGGATTCCTTCTGCATCTGTTACAACAATGAGACGAATCTCGCGACCCCCGGCAGCGTTTTTCAAAGTAGCTTCAATATTTTCAGGATGATTAATATCAAGATATCCCGCATATTGGGGATCTACAAAGAAATCACTATAGCCTTCAATCGTATCTGCAATGGTTGGATCATATACAATTGGATTGAATTCTTCCAAATGTTGAGAAAAGAGGTAATAGAAAAGAGTCCGGTTGGTATTAAAAATTTCCATTAGGAAAAGACGTTTTTCCAAATCATTGGCTTTTGTTTGCATTTGTGCATAAGTTTGCGCCGCTTGTTCTTCAATCGTTTGAACATACGGTGGCAGTAAACCAATAAGGCCTAGTTCCTTTCGCTCCTCTAAGGTAAAGGCAGTACCTTTATTGAGGAAAGGATTGTTTAAAATATCATGTGCAGTCATAGTGCAACCTCCTTTTTACTTATATTATACCACATGAAACGAATTGTTCGTAAAACGTTGTTGTTTAAATAATACAATTGTATACGCATATGTTATAAATTTCTGAACTCATCAAACTCTCGATGATCTCTCTTTACTAAAAGTTTCGAGTAAAATAAACCAATCATACAAATTGACAATCCTAATTAAAATAAATATCATCTAGGTATGTTATGTAATACTTTGTATTTTTTAAGGTGTTTTTTGTCATATAAAACTTGTATTCTATTTATATGACAACTAAAAACTATTTACAACAATATATTTCCCAAAAAGTGAAATATTTTCGAACACAG